>NZ_JALKVM010000089.1:0-24296 GCF_057440575.1 Johannesbaptistia floridana | reverse complement strand
CAATTCTTGAAGATAAATTTGGCTTATACGTAACAACTAAATTAGGTGATTTTGAGAGAAATATAAATAGATTACCAATTACTGGCGCCAAAACCTGGCATTTTTATCAAAAAAATAACCAGTGGAATGCTTGTGTCCAATTCACCCCAACCACAATTCCTGTTGAGACTAATACTGCCAATTTAGGAGTAATTAGTTTAGACTTAAATCCATCATCTATTGATTGGGCTGAATTAGATTTTGATGGTAATTTAGTTAAACATGGGTCTATTTCATTACAAAGTAATTCTAGTAAAGGTAAGACACAAGCGCAATTTGTCAAAGCATCATTATTTCTAGTGGATTTATCCCTAAAAACGAGAAAGCCAATTGTTCACGAAAAATTAGACTTTTCTCGTAAAAAACAATCTTTAAGAGAGACTAACAAGAAATATAGTCGGATGTTGAGTAGTTGGGGATATAACTCGTTTTTTAAGATTTTAGCCTCTATTGCCGCTAATAGAGGTGTAGAAATAAAAAAAGTAGCCCCTCAATACACTTCTTTGATTGGGATGGTTAAATATATGAGAATGTACGGATTGAATAGTGGTGTAGCGGCAGCTATGGTGATTGGGAGAAGAGGGATGAGATTAAGTGAAAGATTACCGCAGACCATCAAGACTGCTTTATCTGTGAAAGATAGAGCACATCTATGGCGCGCGTATTATAAACTGAATAAATTATTTAAAGCTGAACTTGGATACATAAATAGGAATACCTTTTATCGTATCGAAGTTTACCCTAACTGGGCATGTAAGGTTAAGCCAATTATTGAGTCTGTGTCAGTGATACAGAGTACCGAGTAATTAGCAAGGAATAAAAACACTTTACATGGCAAAAGATATACCGCTGACTTTTTTCTGTCTTATTTTGCTGTTTGAGTAAATTTGAGTAGATTTTTAGAAGCGGTTGAGTGTACTAGTTGGTGGTACTATCCTCAAAACAATGTTTTCTAGTCGCTGGGATGATATTGCCCGTTTAGCGGCTATTATTGCTGTACGTACAGTTATTAACTATTTACTCATGAAGAATGCAATACCAAGGGAAAAAAGCTGAGAAGTTCAAGTAGCTGACGGGGTGACAAGCAGGTTGAAGTGAGGATAGGTGTTAGGTGTCAGGTGTCACCTTGTCAGGTTTTTTTTAATGACTTTCAAGTTAAAAATGTTCAAAACCTTTGGAACTAATAATTAGATTGATCATTATCTGGGCGAAATTTTTTAAATAAACTCATTCTAGTTTTGGGAATTTTATGCCAATCTTTTCCTTTTTTTCGACGTTGAAATAAATTAAACACAATAGTTAGTGTAACAATAAAGCACTAAATCTCCTAATTGAGTTTCAAATATATTATTTTGATTCTTCTCAATTTCTAAATGGTAAATCAATTCATCAAAAGTTACTTGTCGAGTCAGATGAATACATGGTACAGTTTTTGACATAGTTAATCTAATCTGTCTGTTTATAAATACAAACACTTTCTAAGAAAACTATAACAAATAAATAAGAGCGATCGCTCTTTAGTAGGGAGTATAAAAAAACTAAATAATTATAAGTAATTAGAAAAAATGTCTGAATCTTTCGTGGTTTGAGTGGTGATACATAAACTTAAGGTGGGACAAGCTAGTTGAGATGAGGTTTCAGGAGGGGTAGGTTTTTTACAAAAGTTATGGTGAGGTTGAAACTCGGAAGACAAGGAGGGAAAGTGGACTATTGAGGCATAACTAATTTAATAGTACAGGACTCTAAAAACACACTTATTTCTTTTGTAGTATGTATTGGTCTCCTTGTACTCGTTCCTCCCGAAGTCTCATCTTCACCAAAATGTTTAAAACCTCCCCAGCCAAAATTTCCCGGTTTACCCTGATGATAGCGAAGTTACTTTTGATGAGCCCTAGTATCTAAGACAGCGGCCCAGAAAAAGAGACCAGTTAAGGGAATAGAAACAGCTAGAATTAAACTAGTCTTCAATTGTCCTAAGTCAGGATTACCAGAACTCAACTCAAAAACACAACCAACAGCGGCGATCGCCGCTACACAAGAGGCAAGAAGTAGCACACTACTTTTTGGGGTCATTCCCATTAATTTTATACTCCTAACTAAATTTAAATTACTGATGCAATGGTTGTACTGCTTGAGTGGAGAAGCCATGTTTTTTTAACTCTTCCGTTAAAGCTAGAGGATTAGTTACTCTGTCTACAAATAAAACACCATGAAGGTGATCCATTTCGTGTTGAATAACCCGAGATAATAATCCATCTGCTTGAATTTTGCGAGGACGACCAGTTTCATCTTTAAAAGATACTTCTATCATAGAAGGGCGCATTACTTCCATATAGACACCAGGTATACTCAGACAACCTTCTTCAAAAGGACAAGTGTCTTTACTATAACTGGTAATTTTAGGGTTGATTAAAATCACTGGGGGATTAGCAGCGTTATCGGGTTCACAATCTACCACAATCATTTGTTTATTTACTGCTACTTGAGGAGCGGCTAAACCGATTCCATTAGCAGTATACATAGTTTGCAGCATAAGTTGTGCTAACTTTCTGGTTTCTTGGTCTACTTTAGCGATGCGTTTAGTGTTGCTTCGTAAAGCGCGATCGCCTAGGTAGTGGATTTCTAAAGGTGGTTTAGCTAGTTTTTGTTTTTCTACGACTATAGAACTCATTGATATTTTAAAGTTTGATACTGAAGACTAATTAAATTTTAACATCTTGGGATATTTCCCTGATTTTAGTTAGTAGTTCCATAATTTTGGGAACACTTTAATTAGGCTTTGTTATATATAAATCATGAGTAACACTACTTTAACTAAAGATATTTTTTCATTCAAGAAATTATGGCAGCGTTTTGGGGATTTACCATTACCTCAAACAGAGGATTCCTTAATGTTTCGCTGTTTTGTACTAGTTTTAGTGACTCTTGGCATCATCTCTGTGGACATAGCAGCCGGTAGTTATATGAGTATTTGGGCTGTTCCTCTGAGTATGGTTGGTGCTTTTTGGAGTTGGCGTCGTCGTCATCGGCGTAATATTCTCACTAAATTTCTCTTAGCCATGGGAATGATTTTGGCTTTGTTTATTTTTTTAGCAAAATTATGGTATAACTTAAACGACACTAGATTCGTCCTTGCTGAATTACTAGTTCAAGTACAAATATTACATAGCTTTGATATGCCTAGACGCAAAGATCTAGGTTACTCTATGGTCATTGGTTTAATTCTGTTAGGAGTTGCAGGAACAGTTTCCCAAAGTTTAACTTTTGCTCCTTTGTTATTGATGTTCTTGATCGTGGCCATACCTACCCTGACTTTAGATTACCATTCCCGTTTAAGAATTAACCCAGAAAAATCAGCATCATCATCTTCAAGATTATCAAAATCTCCTCAATCCTTTCGCAAAAGATTACTATTTGAACTGGGTTTTCAGCCGCGACAGTTTATTTATTTAGTCTTAGGTATTGTTTGTCTCGGTTTAGTGATTTTCGCGGTGATGCCGCGCTTTTCTGGCTACCAATTGCGTAGTTTTCCGGTAGATGCTCCAGCAAAGCTTCAGGATCGAGATTTCGGTGAGCAAAATTCAGCAATAATTACGCCAGGATATCTAGAAGAAGGGGAAGGAAATGGAATAGGACAAAGTAATAATGAGGGGTCACCATCAAAAGGACCAGGAAAGATGGATTCGGAAAATTATTACGGATTTGGTAATAGTATTAATCAGAATCTGCGCGGGACGATGGAGCCGAAATTAGTGATGCGTGTCCGCTCTCAAGCTCCCGGTTTTTGGAGAATGTTGGCCTTTGATTACTATAATGGTCAAGGGTGGGAAATTTCCCGAGAGCAAAAAACCACAACAATTCCTCGTCATCATTGGTCTTATCGTTTTTCTTTACCAATTAGATCTGATGTTAGGGAAACTAAAGATATTGTTCAAACCTATAGCATAGTTTCTGATTTACCTAATATTATTCCGGTTCTCTCTTACCCTCGTTATGTATTTTTCCCGACTCGGAATATCGCCATGGATAGCGAAGATAGCTTGCGATCGCCTTTTTACTTAATGAAGGGTTTAACATATACGATTATCTCAGAGGTGCCTTATCGCGATCGCACTGCTTTGGGAAAAAGTCCGGAAAAATATGCCCCAGAAATCACTAAATACTATTTACAAATCCCGCCAGAAATTAAATCCAAAGTTAAAGCAACTACTCTTTCAATCTTGAGTAAATCAGAGAAACCTCTAACTTCTGCCTATGAGAAGGCTTTATTTTTAGGGCAAACTTTGAAACAAAACTACACCATCCAAACAGATTTACCTTCTTTTGAAGATAATGAAGATTTAGTTGAAGCTTTTTTATATCGTTACAAAGGAGGATATCGAGATCATTTCTCTACTGTTTTAACTGTGATGTTACGCTCCATAGATATTCCTGCTAGATTAACTGTAGGTTTTGCTCCTGGACAATTTAATCCCTTCACTGGTTACTACTTAGTTTATAATACAGATGCCTATGCTTTAACGGAAGTCTATTTTGCTCATGGTGGTTGGTTTACATTTGACCCTATCCCAAAACACGAGCTAATTCCTCCATCCTTTGAACAAAATCAAGGCTTAGGAATCTTAGGATATATCTGGCGTTGGGTTGCCGGATGGTTACCTTCACCAATAGTAGCTTTTTTTCAAAATCTCTTTGAATTAATATTTACTAATCTGTCTAAGTTCGCCATCTGGTTTTGGCGTTTATTTTCTGGAAGTTTTATTGGCTTTTTGTTAGGTACTTTGTCTTTAGTAGTAATTAGTTTTTTGGTTTGGATAGGATTTAGTCAATGGCAAAACTTAACTAAACGCCGACATTTTGATAAATTACCACCAATGGAAAGACTTTATCAACGGATGCTTTTAATGTTAAAAGAGCGCGGCTATCCTAAACATCCAGCTCAAACTCCTTGGGAATATGTTACTAGTGCCTATCAACATCAGCAAAAGTGGCGAGCTGAAGTAATTGACGAAATTACTCAAGCTTATGTCTCCTGGCGCTATGGGGAAAAAACCCCTGATTTAGATTATTTATCTAAACAGTTCAAATTTTTGAAAATGAAAAAAGGTTAATTACAACATAAAATACAAGGATAATTTTTACTCGAGAAAACTTCAAAATCGTAAATTGAGGTTTTCTACTTATTACCACAATAAGCTAAGCATAGATTTATCCTTGTTTCCTACAATAATTATGGTGCTATACTTTAACGATAAACAGGTAAAGTGAAATGAAAACAACTACCTTGATTAGGAATACTATCTACCCAAATATTCCCATAGTGAGCACGAATAATTTTACGACATAAATATAAACCTAAACCATATCCCTCTTTTAGTTCGTCCCGCTGTAAACGTACATGACCTTCAAAAATGTTTTCCCGCTTTTCTTCAGGAATACCCGGTCCCGTATCAGCTACACTAACTTGTACTTTTTGGGTAGTTCTGTGTAAAATAGAAAAACTTATATTGCCAGAAGCTGGTGTATATTTAATAGCATTATCTAAGAGATTGACAATTACTTGACGAATTAATTCTCGGTCTGCGTATACTGTAGGGATATCTTGGGGGATATCTTCGATTAATTGTAAGTTTTTTTCTGTAAATCGAGACATAAACTGATTGAGAATTTCTGCCGCTAGAGAATTAAGGGAAAGTTCTTGGGGTTGGATTCGTAAACGACTACTCATGCTTTTTGAGGTTTGTAACAAACCTGTAATCATGTGGTTCATGATTTTAAATTGTTGTTTAATCTGTCTATAGAGATTATCTCTCAGGGCGAGATTACGTTGATTTTCATCGTTGCAGTTGCAGGCTAATTCTAAAGTTTCTACGGCGATGGAAGCTGCGGTAAGGGGATTTCTTAGATCATGGGCTAACATGGCTAAAATTTGGTCTTTGAAGCGAAGTTGGTCTAATAATTCTTCTTTTTCTTTCTTGAGACAGAAAACTTCGTCGGCAAGTTCCATTAATTCTGCTGAGTGACTCCAGGGATTTTTTGGGGAAGTAATATAGTCAGCTTGGCCATCGATTTGTTCCTGTTGAGAGGGTTTCCAATAGGGCCACCATTTTTTTAGTTGAGTTAATACATTACTCCCTGCTAGGGTGTGTTTCGGTTCAGGAAAAATTTTAACCAAAGCAGGAGTAGCAATCAAGCGAAAATGTTCTACTAAATGAGGTTGTTTGGCGATTTCAATTACTTCTAACTCAAAAGGGTAATCAGCTTTTAATTCTTGAAGATATTCTTGAACACTACGCACATTTTCTTGAGAACTAGAGCGTTCATCTACAAACAGCAGTAGTTGTAGAGGCACAAGACTCGATTGAGAGGGATGAAAATTATCTGAATGACTTTGAGGTTTGATCACAATGAGTGAGATTTTACTTCCCGATATAGAGATTATTTAAGAAATATTTTATTAATTTTATTTTATCATGAAGTTTTGATTGCGCTTTTTTTGTACATCGATGTGCAAATAATCCAGAAAATTTGTATATAATAAAATAAATCCTGTTGCTTCTCCTGCTAGTTATGGTGCTGTGGAGGCGCGATTAGTATGGTTTAAATTACCTCTTAGCAGTAAAATCTTAAGATGGTGTAAAATTAGTTAGGGAAACTTTAAAAAATATTATGGTTAGTGGATATGTAGCTCTCGTTCTCCACGCTCATTTGCCTTTTGTGAGACATCCAGAAAGCGATTATGTTTTAGAAGAAGAATGGTTGTTTGAGGCAATTACAGAAACCTACATTCCTTTATTACACGTTTTTGAAGGTTTAAAACGAGACGGAATTGATTTCAAAATAACTATGAGTATGACCCCACCATTGGTATCCATGCTCAGAGACCCTCTACTTCAGGAACGTTATGATGAACATCTAGCTTTGCTAGAAGAACTAGTTGAAAAGGAAATAGATCACAATGAACATAATGGTCACATTCGATACTTAGCTGAGTTTTATGGTCAAGAGTTCAATAAAATTCGTAACACGTGGGAAAACTGGAAGGGAGATTTAGTCAGCGCTTTTAAACAGTATCTAGATAGTGGTAATCTAGAAATTATTACTTGTGGTGCTACCCATGGTTATTTACCCTTGATGAAAACCTATCCTCAAGCAGTTTGGGCTCAACTGAAGGTGGCTTGTGAACATTACGAAGATACCTTCGGTCGTCCTCCTAAAGGTATTTGGTTACCAGAGTGCGCCTATTACGAAGGCTTAGAGAGAATGATCGCAGATGTGGGATTGCGTTATTTTCTCACAGATGGTCACGGTATTCTTTACGCACGCCCTCGTCCACGCTTTGGTACATACGCACCAATTTTTACAGAAACAGGGGTAGCTGTTTTTGGTCGAGACCATGAGTCTTCTCAACAGGTATGGTCTTCTCAAGTAGGTTATCCTGGAGATCCAGTATACAGAGAGTTTTATAAAGATTTAGGCTGGGAGGCTGATTATGAGTATATCAAACCTTATATAATGCCGAATGGTCAACGCAAGAATACCGGAATTAAGTATCATAAGATTACTAGTCGGGATGCAGGTTTATCGGACAAAGGTTTATATGATCCCTATTGGGCGAGGGAAAAATCTGCTGAACATGCAGCTAATTTTATGTATAATCGGGAACGACAAGTAGAGCATTTGAGTCATTTATTACAACGTCCACCGATTATTGTTTCCCCCTATGATGCTGAGTTATTTGGTCATTGGTGGTATGAGGGTCCTTGGTTTATTGATTATCTCTTCCGTAAATCTTGGTATGACCAAAATATGTATGATATGACTCACTTGGCTGAATATTTGCAAAAACATCCTACACAACAGGTTTGTTGTCCTTCTCAATCTAGTTGGGGTTACAAAGGTTTCCATGAATATTGGTTGAATGAAACTAATGCCTGGGTTTATCCCCATTTGCACAAAGCGGCAGAAAGAATGATTGAAATTAGTACAATGGAACCGAAAGATGAGTTGGAATTGCGAGCTCTTAATCAAGCTTCCCGCGAGTTGTTATTGGCACAATCTTCAGACTGGGCATTTATTATGCGCACGGGAACTATGGTACCCTATGCGGTGCGCAGAACTCGCTCTCATTTGATGCGTTTTAATAAACTTTATGAAGACCTCAAGATTGGTAAAATTGATTCGGGTTGGCTGGAAAAAGTGGAAATGATTGATAATATTTTCCCCAATCTCAATTATCAAGTTTATCGGCCTCTGTAAGTCTGGGGTTAGAAGCAGGTAAAAAGTACCAGATTTTTTATGTTTTATGCGTAAAAAAAGCTTGTTGGGGTTTTTAATTATGTAAAAATACATAAATTATACCTACTGGTGCTTTTCTATCTTATACTTAAAGCCAAGAAATTGATTATGATTGAAGTGTCAAGGGATAAGAGCGGCTATTTTGTCTAAATTTTGTTTAAATAGATGGTAAATAGACTTCCTTGACCAACTTGACTGTTAACAGTCAGATGACCTTGATGAGAATGACATATTGCTTGTGCGATCGCTAATCCAAGCCCTGTACCCCCTGTTTGGCGAGTGCGAGCGTTGTCAAGTCGGTAAAATCTTTCAAAAATATGAGTTTGTTCGGTAGGTGCAATGCCAATTCCAGTGTCTTCTTCCTCATCTCACACCAAAGCATCAAAACCCATTATTCATCCACAAGTAACTTTGGATAAAGATGCAAGGTCTGAGTTTAGATAAATCTCTTTTTTTTAGTTGACAAGTCGAAGTCATTATGAGTATGATTATCTGAAGACAGATTAATTGTGTCAAACAATCTAAAATTAGATAAATAAAAACAACCATCTATATATTGGAGAGCAATAACTATGACTTCAGTAACAATTAAACCAAATACGCGAGTTCCCTTTTATCCAAGTCGTATAGACTTATCTATAGATACCCGAACTAAAGTAGTAGAAATCTTAAGTAAAACCCTAGCAACCACTCTAGATCTGAAAACTCAAACAAAACAAGCTCATTGGAATGTAAAGGGGATGAATTTTTATTCTCTACACGAATTATTCGATGAAATAGCTTCAGAATTAGAAGAGTATGTAGACATGGTTGCAGAAAGAATTACTGCTTTAGGCGCTACAGCCATGGGGACAACACGCATAGCCGCAGCTAACTCATTGTTACCAGAATACCCCCTAGAAGCAGTGGAAGGTCAAGAACACCTAGAAGCGTTGAGCGATCGCTTTGCTACCTATGCAGCTCATCTGAGAGAAGCAATTGAGCAAACCGACTCAGAAGGAGATGCCGATACAGCAGACCTCTATACAGAAATTTCTCGTACAATTGATAAGCGTCTGTGGTTCTTAGAAGCACATCTTGTCAAAAAAAGTGATGTAACTGGGTAGAGATAGATATTTTCTAGAGAAGGGTAGATTGAGCGACAAAAATGTTAGCTAATTTACCCAATTCCATATAGTCAGTGGTCCTATTTTTGATAGAATTCAGTTTAGTTGTTAACAAACCGTTACAATAGGACGTATAAACATGGAACGCACATTTATTATGATCAAGCCTGATGGCGTACAACGCAATCTAGTAGGTGAAATCATCAGACGCTTTGAGAACAAAGGATTTACCTTAGTAGGACTGAAAATGCTAAAACCTTCTCAAGAATTAGCGGAAAAACACTATGAGGTACATAAAGATAGACCATTTTTCTCGGGTTTAGTAGAATTTATCACCTCATCTCCAGTGGTAGCGATGGTATGGGAAGGAGACCAAGCAATTGCCGCGGCGCGTAAGCTAATAGGTGCCACAAAACCTCTTGATTCAGAACCTGGTACAATTAGAGGAGACTATGGAATTAACATAGGTCGTAATTTAATTCATGGTTCCGACGCACCAGAAACAGCTCAACAAGAAATTAGTTTATGGTTTACACCAGAAGAGTTAACAGGTTGGAAACCTACCTCTCAAATATGGCTCTATGAGTAGGATTTATTTGATCAAGCTAATCATAAACTTCCTGAGATTAAGCACCCTAAACTACAATTAAGCTATAGCCCCGAGGGAAAATACGGGGCTAATTTATATTAAGTTAAGAGATATGAGAATACTTGAATGCCGGCCCAATTCCTACCAAGAGTGGTATAAACGAGCTAATCAATTAAAAAAGAATGGCTACTATAGAGATGCTTTATTTAGTTACGAAAAAGCCCTAGAATATCATCCCACTGATTACTGGTCATGGTATGATCGCGGCCAAATTTTAGAAGACTTAGAGAAATATCAAGAAGCTGTAGAAAGTTATCATCATGCTTCAGAATCTCAACCAAGTAATTATTGGTCTTGGTACAATCAAGGATATCTTCAACTAAAAAAACTACATAACTACCAAGAAGCAATTTACTGCTTTATTCAAGCTTTAAAAGTTAGAAATGATGATTATTGGTGTGTATATAGAATAGGAGAGTGTTGGCGTTTACTCTATTTATATCAAAAAGCGATCGCCTGCTATAATCAAGCTTTAGAATTACGTCCTAATGATTATTGGTCTTTGTATCGCCGAGGTGATGCTTTACGCATGTGGGGTAAACTTCACCAAGCCAAATTAAGTTATCAAGAAGCGATTAAAATCAAACCTCATGATTACTGGTGTTGGTATCAACAAGGAGTAGTCAATCAGCAGTTAGAAAATTTCCCAGAAGCAATTCATTGTTATCAAGAAGCTTTAATTGCCAATCCCCAAGATATTAACTTAATAGAACATTTAGCTTTTTGTCAAATTTGTTTACTTAGAAAAAAAATCGATAACAATCGGGAGTTTAGGGTTTGAGACTCAAACTCCTGACAGGGTGGTCACATTATGGGCTTTTATCAAGCCCCGTTATATTGCCTCAGCAATTAACGGTGGGTTTGTGACTAATTTCTTCGTCAAATTCAATAATAGGAGTATCCGCCAAAAACCGTTTAGCAACTTCTGTGGTTGCTTCCAAGTCCACTTGACTCATAAAAGTTGAATAAGTTAATAATGCTAGTAAATAGCGAGGATCCATAACCCAAGGAGGTAAATATTGAGGCAATTTACACAATCCCAGAGCAGTTAATTCCCCTAAAGCAGGAATATCAAAACAATCTAACTTCCCACAAAAAAGCAATCGCAAACAATCAGCTCTTCCTGCCATAAAAATAGCCCGTATAACGCTACTAATCTGCAATAAACCGAATAAATAAACCACATCTTTGGTAAAGGGAGCACCCCCTGTAATTACTCCTCCCCGAAAAACCCTTCTCGTACTTTCAAAAGATTGATCTGGTTGTCCTGTTCTTTCCAGAAAATAACGATAAACTTCTAAAAAATCTGCCCCTTCAATACACATTTGAATGGCAAAAACTCGATCCGCTAAACGTTGAAAGCGATTAAGTTCCATTGTGCCACTTATCACTTCTGCAAACACAGCTAACCCCTCTTGAGTGCGAGTTGTACCTACATGACCTTCTCCTAATATTGGCAATGAGGTTTGTTTTTTGCCATTGATTGAAGTTAAAACGTGAATAAATGCCTCATGGTTGATTAATTGTGCCGAGTCTTTATCGGTAAATTTGGCATCTTTGCGCAAGCGAATTTCTTTTGAAGTAGCTAAAGCATTAGCGGATAATTCATCCACAATAACTACTTCGGGCGCATCTTCTCCCAAATAAGCTTTAACTGCTTCAGTAATATTAAGCGCTACTTCAGTAGCTGAATGAGTAGCAGGAGAGGGAATATTCATTTTAATTTGGTCAAGTTGCTCAATATGTTCCCTAATACTTTGAGCTAGTTCTAAAGGTGTTTTTTGAGCGTAGCGTAAGGACGCCGTTGGTTCTCCATACGCTTGACAACTATAAGAAAAAAAGCTACGTGTTCCCACATTGGCTAACATTTGCGCTCCACATTCAAGACAATTTGCTTGACGCTCCAACCATAGGTCAATAGTGGAAGTGGGAAATATATTACGACGTGCTTCTCTTAATAACTCAATGCTAGGTTGAGGATCAAAACTGGGATAAGTAACTTTTGGTAATTCTTGGGCCTTGTTAGCAAAAAAATCCTCTTTGACTTGGTGTGACCATGCGATCGCCTTTAAAATGCGCAGGGGTTTTGCCGCTTCTTGTAAAATCTTAGCCACAGAGCAAATACGCTCTTTTTCTTTGTCTTCTTCTAAAGTTGTCATTAATTTACCTTTTTGTCAATAAACCTACACCACTAACTTCTAAACTAACCAGTAAATTTAGGGCAAATAAGCTAAAGGATTAACTGGTCCTTTGCGAAAAGGATGAATCTCAAAATGCAAATGAGGTCCAGTACTAAAACCTGTACTACCCATCTCAGCAATCTGTTGACCTTTTTCTACTCTTTGTCCTCGACGCACGATAATTCGATTATTATGTGCATAAACTGTTATGCTACCATCTTGGTGTTTAATCTCGACTAAATTGCCAAAGCCACTAGAATTCCAGCCTGCATAAATTACTTCTCCAGAGGCTGCTGCAAAAATTGGAGTACCAATTGGTCCTGCGATATCGATTCCTTGATGCATTCTTCCCCAACGCCATCCATATCCTGAAGTAAAAACTCCTTTGGCAGGCCACATATAACCGTCAAAAGTTCCAGAATTAGTTTTTTCGGGAGCTTCTGGTAGATATTCTTCTGGTGGGGATAAAGGCGGTAACTCAGGAATAGTTGGTTGACGCATACTGACTTTAGACTCAGTATTTTTGCTAATTTCAGAATCGTTATTTAAGTCAGCAGGTTCAATTAATTGAGGACGGTTTACTACTTCAGGTAACTCATTTAACTCTTCAGTGTTGCTCACTTGTTCCGTATAGTTTATATTTCTGGTAATTTCAGAATCGTTATTTAAGTCAGCAGGTTCAATTAATTGAGGACGGTTTACTACTTCAGGTAACTCATTTAACTCTTCAGTGTTGCTCACTTGCTCACTGTAAGTTTGACGTAGTCTAGAAAGATCATCTTTGAGCTTAATTAACTGAGGTGAAGGTTGAATATTTGGCGCTAATTTTACTGAATTCTCTTCACCTTCTTGTTGTTGATATTCTTGTTGCATTTTAAGAACATCAGCTCTAAGTTTAGCTAAAGATTGATCGCCTCTTGGGCTTGGAGTAATGTTAGGGGTAGATGTAGAATTTTTTTGGGGCTTGTTGAGAGGAGGAATTACTAATTTTTGATCAACATGAATTAACTCAGGATTAGCAATTTTGTTTTCTTTGACTAATACAGAGGGAGGAATTTGATAACTAGCGGCAATTGCGTTAACAGTTTCTCCCGATTTTACTGTATGAACTAATTGTGTTCCCTGAGTTTGACCCCTTGTCAAGTTTACCACTGATAAATCTTGTAGAGATGTTTTTGTTAGGTGATTATCCGTAGATACAGGGGTTGAAAGGGGCTTAGGTTTTTTATTTAAAGCTTGTATGTTTGGTGAATTAATTAATGTTGTCTTGTTTAACTTCGTTTTAGTAATATTTACTTGAGGAATTATAGATTCTTTTTGATAGTTTGACTCTTGAGGGTTGGTCAATAAGTTAGTATTAGGAATATTTCCAGTTAAAGAGTTTTGTTCTACCAGTTTAGGTGTAGAATTTGACTGGGTAAGAGGGTCATCAGTAAATCCAGGATTTAAAATCTGGGTAACAGATGAGTCTAGGGAATCTAAATTATTTACACTGAGGGCGATCGCTTCTTCAGGTAGTAAACTGCTCGCCGCACCGAGAGATAAAGCTAAATAAATTATTGCTTGGTAATTTTGGCTTTGATTTTCTGCTGTTATTTCTCTTTTTTGCACAAAATCCCGATTTTTCACGGTAATATACTCCTTTTTTTTAGTTGATTACTGATAACAAATTGTCTTGTTAATTTTCGTATTATTTTAAAAAGAGTAACCTAATTTTCAGATTTAGACAAGTTCAAACAGACAAGAAACAGATAAAGCTTTGTTTAACAAATTTTGGTATTCTACATCACCAATTGTATAGGCGCCAAATCTTGCTAAATGAGGGTTTTGCATTTGGACATCAAAGAGAAGATAATGGCGATCGCGCAAATGTTCCACTAATTTCACCAATGCCACCTTAGATCCTTCAGGAATTTGATAAAACATAGATTCACCAATAAAAGCGCCGCGAATAGAGATTCCCAGAATTCCCCCAGCCAATTGATCACCTTGCCAAGTTTCAAAACTATGGGCCCATCCGGCTTGATGTAACTGCCAATAAATCTCAATTAATTCTTGACTAATCCAGGTAGTTTCGCGATTAGCACAGCCATGACACACTCCTAAAAAATCACGATTAATAGCAGTTTGAAATTTTTCTTGATTAATTGCTCTCCGAAGAGATTTAGGATAACAGAATCTGTTATCCAGAGGCATTATGGTCCGATTTCGACTGGAATACCAACCCAATCCTCCATCATCGCCTGCCATAAGGAAGTAACCATTGGCATAACCTGTGATAATTGAATTAATATCCATTGAAAACGACTAATTGATGAATAAATAAACCATAGTTAATTAATTCTAGCTTATCGAATAGATCATTTACTTTAATAAGTTTTGCGTAAAAGTTACTGTAAGATGAGAATAACAATTTAATTTTCAGTTTCTTATAGGGATTTAAAATAATGACAGTAGCGAGCGCAGTTCCCGGTTTTTGCGAAGGAATTCAATACTTTGCCGAAAGTATACCAGAATTAACGAAATACGGCAATGAAGCAGCAATCAAACCAGGAAAAGTAGCAATTGAATCTCCAGAAGACCCAGAAGCAGTGTTTCAAACTTTACTAGGAGCAGATGCTTTACGCTATCTTACTCTACAAACAACAGCTAGTAAAGCCTCAGGACATCCAGGAGGATTCGCTAGTATTGCTGAGGCGATTTCCTCTTTGGTGATGTTGGGATATAAAAATATACTTACCGAAGTAGGCCACCATGCTCCAGGGTTCTATAGTTCGATGTTTTTAGACCGTTCCCTCGAAAAAATGGGTATCAACAATGTCAAAGATATGGGAGAACGTTTCCGAGAAATGCACGGACTCCTAGGACATCTCTCAGGTCAGATTCCCGGTTTACTCAATCCCGCAGGTCCTCTCGGTCAAGGTCAACATTTTGCCATGGCAGGGGCTAAACTTCATCCTGAGGAACTATTTCCCGTAACTATCGGAGATGGCGGCTTAGGAGAACCCTATGTGATGAGTAGCTTTGGCCACTTTAACACGGCATATCCAGAAGTAACTAACTTTTTACCCATCTTAGTTTGGAATGGATTTAGTCAAGAACATCACAGCATGGTCTCAACTAAATCTAACCAAGAAATGATTAACTATTGGCAAGGTAACGGCTTTGCCGAAGTTATATTAGTCGATGCGAAAAACTTTGATGATGCTAATCAACCCGGTGACTATGTAGATAGTACTAAATTTTCCTTCCCTAAACGTCTAGAATTTACCCAAGCAGTTCTCCAGGCAACAGCAAAGGCCGCTGAATCAGCTTTCAGTGGAAAACTAACTGTACTCATAGTTAAACAGCTCAAAGGCGCAGGAGTACACGCTCGCGGGGCTAAATCACACAATCTCTACGCTCATCATACTCTCGATAATGCTGAGATTGTTAGCGCTTTGAAAACTCGTGCCTTGCCAGTAAAAGCCTGGGAATTAGTAAGAACTAACTTTGAACGTTCATCTGGTGGTTCAGCAGCCACTCAAGTAGTCACAGAAAAAGAAATTCCCCTACCAGAATTAGGAGAATTACCCCTAACAGAATTCCCTGTGGGTGGAGATAAACAAATAGCAACTACTGCAATGGGTGAATTAGTTGCTCATGTAGGAAAACAAGACCCCAACTTTGTGGTTACCAATGCTGATGGCAATGCCGCCTCAGGAATTAACAATATCAATATCGCCTTAAAAATTATTCATCCCACCACCGATGACACCTATTTTCAAGCTCCCAAAGGCCAAGTATACGAGCCTTTGAGTGAAGATGCCTGTGCCGGATTAGCAGCAAGTCAAGCTTTGTTTGGTGGGCGTAGTCTTTGGTGTTCTTATGAATCTTTTGCTATCAATGGTTTACCCATTTGGCAAACAGTAACTCAAGCAATGGCTGAGTTAAGACGCAAAACTCCTGCTACTATCACTTTATTTACTGCGGGAGCATTAGAACAAGGGCGTAATGGTTGGACACACCAACGTCCTGAGATTGAGAACTATTTTGCCGCGATGATGCGTAATGGTAATGTTTTTCCTCTGTTTCCCTGTGATGCTAATAGTATTCAAGTTTGCTATCGTTGGGCAGTAAATGCCAAAAACAAAGGAATTACTATTACTGCTAGTAAGTCCCCTTTACCTATTCTCTCTACTTTTGAACAAACAGAATTAGGGTTAAAACAAGGCGGTGTGGTTTTACAGGAGACTGACGGTAAACAAAAGGTTGTTTTTGCTGTGATTGGTGATATGACTCTTATCCCTGTATTTGAGGCAGCAGCTATGTTAAGTAGTCAGGGTATCGGTAGCCGTATCGTTTCTATTATTAACCCTCGTCGTCTCTATCGTCCTAGTGATGTAGCTTGGTCACAAAGTAGTGAAGCTGATGGTGAATTTTTAGACGATTCAGGATTTACTGAGTTATTCGGTGGCGATGCTTTGATTGGAGTCACTGGGGGGTCTAGTGCCATGTTAGAACCAGTTATGCTTAGAAGTTCTTCCCCTAGAGATGTTTTCTGTTGGAAACGAGGAGAAACTGCCTCTAGCGCTGGACAAGTGATGAGTTACAATAATTTGACTTCTGAGAGTTTATCTCAACGGGCTAGTGAGTTATTGTAGTTAAGTTAATTCTCTAATATTTTTTACACTCTGGTTGGTTAACCAATTAGAGTGTTAGAATTTTTAGCGCAAGCAGAAGGTGTGGGCGCAAGCCGAAAAATGGGCGCAAGCCGAAAAATGGGCGCAAGCCTTGCGCCCCTACTACAGAATAATCACAATATTATCGGATGAGCGCACTGCCTTTGGTGCGAATTTCTTCGAGATCGCCTTTTCAAAAAAACGGGAGCTCTCCTGCGCGATCGCCCTTTTGAGTAATGAGTAATGAGTAATGAGTAATAAGTTTTGAAGTTTTGAATTCTTGAAGTTTTGAAGTAATGAGTTAAAGAATTAATGCTCAACGCTTAAAAATTGGTTGACCGAGTGCAAGATCTTAGACTAAAGAGAAATGAACTTTTTCTGAGGTTAATTTAGTACATAGGGCTTGCTGAATAAATCTAGAACTTATAGTGGACAAAGATTTGAGCTGATTTTATACTTAAAAAAGTGCAAGGTTGAGGAATGTATTATGCTAAAAAGAGTGCATTTTTTTCTTTAATTACTAAAAAATTCATAAATCATTATTACCTTCTGCCTTCTGCCTCCTGCCTCGGAGCCTTTCTTCTCACCAAAACTTACTTTTTCAGCAGACCCTACATAAGTTCTGGTGCGAGTGATATGAGTTTATGAAGGATAGTGTTATAGCGACGCAAGGAGGGAAAGCGGTGGGAGTAGTCAAGAGTGGTTTTTAAAGTGCAGCTACTGCTTCATTTATAGCCATCACCATTATTATTACAGCACTTTGGTAATATATTTTAAGCTATAAAGCTACAAAATGATCCAACTATACTTGGAAGAATTCTCGAAAAAACTCCAGTAATCTTAATATAGAGTTATTTAAGAATTGTCTTGATTTACCTGAGTCATAAACATGTTACTACATAATTATGCAAGGTTTTGATCTGGTTAAATCTGTTTATTTATACTTTTTTTCCACAATCAACTTGAAAATCTACAAAATTCTTTGACTCAAAATGTAAACTTCTATTAGACTTCAGAATTGAATTTAGTCAAATGCCAAATTATAAAAAAATTTCCGCAGAAGCAAGTTTGATGCTACAAAATACTATATTTTTGGACACCGATTTACTTTTTGAAGATTTACAAGCCAATAAACAAAAATATTCTAGTCCAAAAGCACGTATTACTGACAGAGAGAAAGCTTATTTGGGTTTATTAATGAGAGGTTTGTCGGCTGCAAGTATGACAAGAGAGATGTATATACATTATAATTTAACTGAAGAACAATTGTCGAAGATACAGACAGGAACTGTTCAAAATAGTATTTCCAAAGCCGGAGGAATATTTAATTTAATGCTTCAATTTTTAAGAGAATTAAAACCTGAAGATGTAGAGGATGTAGATGAGTTACAAAAAATTTTAGAAAATATAGAGAACAATCAAAACAATAATAGAAGAAGCCCTAATTCCAAAGAATGGCCAAGAATTGGTCACTTTTTACTTGCCAATGGTTATCAATTACCAAAAGAAGAAATTATGAAAAGATTAAATGCAAAAGATGATGATGATCGCGATAATAATGGTAAAGATTTGCCGAAACCGAATCAAATTCAAGCCCAATTAGGTGATTTTTATTTAAACAGAAAAAGAGGAAATAAAGCCGAAAATAAAGAAAAAGCGATCGCCACTTATTTAGAAGCTTTAAAATACCCTCAACTCTCTCAATCTGAATGGGTGCAAATCATCTATAATTTGGGTCAGGCTTATTTTAAACGTATTCGGGGTGATCAATCTGAAAACCAAGAAACAGCAATACATTATTGGCAATTCGCTTTAGATAAATCTTTATCTTCTCAACTTATTTTTGCCCAATTAAAGCTTAGTTTAGGTCAAGCTTATTTAGCCAGAATTAAAGGGGATAAACAGGCTAATTTAAAATTAGCTATAACTGCTTATAATGATGCAATAACGTTTTTTTCACAGCATGATTATCCCCAAGAATGGGCAAAAATTCAACAAAGTTTAGGAGATGCTTATTTACAAAAAGGTGAAGCAGAAACGGCAATAAATCATTATCTACAGATTAATATTAATAAAGAGAATTTCTCTAATCAATGGGCGCAAATTCAATTATCTTTAGGTAAAGCTTATTCTCAGATAGAACATTTAGAGCAAGCTATTTTTAGTTACTCTGTAGCTAAAGAAGTTTATACTGAGTCGAAATACCCTTTTCAATGGGCTCAAATTAATTATTTTTTAGGTGATGTCTACCTGAAAAGTTTAAATCCCGAAGCAGCTATTCAATCTTATCAAGAAGCCGCTGAAGTTTTTAATCAAGATTCTTTTCCTGAAGAATTCTTAAATATTCAAATACAATTGGGTAAAGTTTATCTCAAACTAGGCAACAAAGAAAAAGCGATCGCCCATTTCCAATGGTTACAACAAATATGTGTTGAAGAATATCCAAATCAACTACCACAAATTCAAACTCTAATCAAAACAATGGAATTGTCTTTGATTAATTTAAGTTTATTTGCTGATAGGTTATTAAACGAAGGATGGCAATCTTTAGAAGCCTTAATTAGTCCAAGGCAACTACAATTTTCTTTTCGTAATTCACAAAGTAGTTTGCGGATGGGAGATTTTAACTTTGAAGATGCTCTCAAACAAGGTAAATCCATTGATTTAGGAATGCGACTCAAAGGACAATCTGTTGCCTTGATAGTCGCTACTATACCAGAAACACCCTCAAAAACCAATATTTGTCTACGAGTATACCCTCAAAATGCCGATACTTTACCACCAGGAATCACACTGGCAGTTTTAAACGAAGAGGGAAACTTTGTCTTAGATGAATCACAAACCCCCTTGAAAACATCCGCAAGAGAGGCAGATAATTGGATTCAGTTAACTTTATATGGAGTACCAGGAGAAATTTTTAAAGCTAAAATAACTTTAGATGATGTTTGTATCACAGTAGAAGATTTTGTCATCTAATTTCTCAAAATATCCCACACTACTACAGATAATCATGGCTCAATTCATAGTTATACAACTTAATGGCGATTTAGACTCACCCATATCTTACACAATTTCAGTTCGAGGAAACCAAAACCAGCAGCAAAATCCAACTTGTATTTCTCCAGCACCGGAAGTTAGGCAAAATTATCTAGAATGGAAAAATTACTACTGTCTTCTAGATAACGATTTACGCATCGGAGCCTCTTCTGCACAAATAACCCAATTTTCCCAACAACATATTATTGATTTACTGCAAATATGTTCCAAAAATAATCAAATACTAAGGGAAAGTATGAAAAGATGGTTGAATACTGAATCTTGGCAAATTATCAGACAAGAGATACTCTCCAACATTGATTCTCATTCAGAAACTAGAGTTATTTTTCAAACTGAAGATGAAATTTTGCGCGGTTTACCTTGGGATGTATGGGATATATTTGAAGAACTTAGGTATAACGTAGGATGGGGCTTGAGTACGTTTGATTGTATGAGGGAATTAAACTTAGTCCCAGCTTCTGCTACTGGGGAAAGAATCCGCATCTTAGCAATTTTGGGTAATGATCAAGGAATAAATATACAAACAGACCAACAAATTCTACAAAATTTACCCGATGCAGAGGTAAGGTTTTTAGTACAACCTAACCAACAAGAAATCAGCGAACAACTTTGGGGACAACCTTGGGACATTCTCTTTTTCGCAGGTCATAGTAATAGTAGAGGTAGAAGAGGTATATTCATGATTAATGATGTGGACTATCTCACCATCGATGACTTAAGGCATGGGTTGAGACAAGCGATCGCCTCAGGTTTACAGTTAGCCATTTTTAACTCCTGTGATGGCTTAAAACTTGCTGAAGACTTAGCTGATTTAAACCTACCTCAAACTATTATCATGCGAAATCCTATACCAGATAGAGTAGCACAGAGGTTTTTACAATATTTTCTCCAGTCTTTTTCAGCAGGTAAACCTCTGTATCTAGCGATAAAAGAAGCGCGGTTTAGATTAGTAGACGATTATGAACCTCAAGACCAAGAAAATAGCTGGGATGGACAAATACCAGGTGTCAGTGGGTTACCGGCTATTTTTCAAACAAGTTTTATAGAACCATTTAATTGGGAAAATCGCGTTTTAGATGAATTTTGGCAAAAATTAGTCAAAAAAGCTTACAAGAAAGAGAATTGGCTAGAATTTATACCAATAACAAGATCAACACTCAAACCAATTTTGGAGCAATCAATTCTCTCTCTGAGGGTGGGTGAACGTTATGAAATCAAAATTAATTTAGATCGTGGCGATCGCTATTTTATCTTACTCAATCGCAGTCAATCACCAGATCATGAAATTTACCGTTATGTTTTTTGTCCTTCACAAGCCCTAGCACCAAATAATTTTTTCACAAACAACACCATATTGATGCCTCAAGTTGGGTCTAATTTATTGGGACATGGATTTTATTTTGATAGTCCTAGTATAGAAGAATTTATAGGAATTAGTTTAGCTAATTCTGTGAATTTTAACTGGCTACAGCCTACGACAGAAGAATCCGTATCTATTTGGGATAGAGAGAGGATTAGACAATTGTGGGATTATTTAACGGCAGAACAAGATTGGATTGCTTATTATCAAAAAATTGAAGTAGTAGAGGAAGTTTAGAGATGAATGAACCAACACAATATAATTACTTAGAGTTTTGGAACCAAATATTAGCAAAGATTAAAGGAAATCAGACAGAAGTTTATTCTTTACTAGCTAGTAATCAACATCTGTTGAATGAAGGATTTCGTCACTGGTTAAATGAATGGACTAGAGATAGAATGACTCAACTTCCATCATCTGAGCAAGAAAGTTTAGCAAGATTAATTTATAAATTTGGCGGTTTAATTGTTCAATTTCCCTTAGGGAATCCCAGGGAAAATAAAGAAATAGCCCTCAACAGTTTTCAACTAGTTTTAAGAGTATTTAATCGGGAAAATTACCCTGAAAATTGGGCAGCAACTCAACACGATTTAGGTGCTGCTTATATGTTCCGCATAGAAGGGGAAAAAAGAGAGAATTTAGAAACCGCTATTAATTGTTATCAAAATGCTCTTTCTGAAAGGACTAGAGAGCGAGTACCTCTTGATTGGGGACATACTCAACATAATTTAGGTATAGCTTATAATGAACGCATAGAAGGGGAAAAAAGAGAGAATTTAGAAACCGCTATTAATTGTTATCAAAATGCTCTTTTTGAATGGACTAGAGAGCGAGTACCCCTTGATTGGGCTATGACTCAACACAATTTAGGTATAGCTTATACACAGCGAATAAAAGGGGAAAAAAGAGAGAATCTGGAAAGGGCGATTAATTGTTATCAAAATGCTCTTTTTGAAAGGACCAGAGAGCAAGTACCCTTAGATTGGGCTCTGACTCAAATGAATTTAGGTATAGCTTATACACAGCGTATAGAAGGGGAAAAAAGAGAGAATATAGAAACCGCTATTCATTGTTATCAAAATGCTCTTTCTGAATGGAATAAAGAGCGAGTACCCCTTGATTGGGCTATGGTTCAATACAATTTAGGTAATGCTTATAGAGAGCGAATAGAAGGGGAGAAAAGAGAGAATCTGGAAAGGGCGATTGATTGTTTTCAAAATGCTCTTTTTGAATGGACTAGAGAGCGAGTACCCCTTGATTGGGCTCTGACTCAACAGTCATTAGGTAATGCTTATAGAGAGCGTATAGAAGGGGAAAAAAGAGAGAATTTGGAAAGGGCGATTGATTGTTTTCAAAATGCTCTTTGTGAATGGACTAGAGAGCGAGACCCCTTACGTTGGGCACAGACTCAACAGTCATTAGGTAATGCTTATAGAGAGCGTATAGAAGGGGAAAAAAGAGAGAATCTGGAAAGGGCGATTAATTGTTATCAAAATGCTCTTTGTGAATGGACTCAAGAGCGATTACCCCTATATTGGGCTATGATTCAACATACATTAGGTAATGCTTATAGAGAGCGCATAGAAGGGGAGCCAAGAGAGAATCTGGAAAAGGCGATTCATTGTTATCAAAATGCTCTTTGTGAATGGACTAGAGAGCGAGACCCCCTTGATTGGGCTATGACTCAACAGTCATTAGGTAGTGCTTATACTTACCGCATAGAAGGGGAAAAAAGAGAGAATCTGGAAAGGGCGATTAATTGTTATCAAAATGCTCTTTGTGAATGGACTCAAGAGCGATTACCCCTATATTGGGCTATGATTCAACATACATTAGGTAATGCTTATAGAGAGCGCATAGAAGGGGAGCCAAGAGAGAATCTGGAAAAGGCGATTCATTGTTATCAAAATGCTCTTTGTGAATGGACTAGAGAGCGAGACCCCCTTGATTGGGCTATGACTCAACAGTCATTAGGTAGTGCTTATACTTACCGCATAGAAGGGGAAAAAAGAGAGAATCTGGAAACAGCGATTGATTGTTTTCAAAATGCTCTTTGTGAATGGACTAGAGAGCGAGACCCTCTCCAATGGGCTATGATTCAAGATTCATTAGGTAATGCTTATAGAGACCGTATAGAAGGGGAGAAAAGAGAGAATCTGGAAAGGGCGATTGATTGTTTTCAAAATGCTCTTTCTGAAAAGACTAGAGAGCGAGACCCTCTCCAATGGGCTATGACTCAAAACAATTTAGGTAATGCTTATATTGAGCGGATAGAAGGGGAAAAAAGAGAGAATTTGGAAAGGGCGATTGATTGTTATCAAAATGCTCTTTCTCAATGGACTAGAGAGCGAGTACCCCTAGATTGGGCTATGACTCAAAACAATTTAGGTTTTGCTTATAGTAACCGTATAGAAGGGGAAAAAAGAGAGAATCTGGAAACCGCTATTCATTGTTTTCAAAATGCTCTTTCTCAATGGACTCAAGAGCGAGTACCCCTTGATTGGGCAAAAACTCAACACAATTTAGGTTTTGCTTATTTTTACCGCATAGAAGGGGAAAAAAGAGAGAATCTGGAAAGGGCGATTAATTGTTATCAAAATGCTCTTTCTCAATGGACTCAAGAGCGAGTACCCCTATATTGGGCTATGACTCAAAACAATTTAGGTAATGTTTATAGAGAGCGAATAGAAGGAGAAAAAAGAGAGAATCTGGAAAGGGCGATTGATTGTTTTCAAAATGCTCTTTGTGAAAAGACTAGAGAGCGAGACCCTCTCCAATGGGCTATGACTCAAATGAATTTAGGTATAGCTTATAGTGACCGCATAGAAGGGGAAAAAAGAGAGAATCTGGAAAGGGCGATTAATTGTTATCAAAATGCTCTTTCTGAATTAACTAGAGAGCGAGTACCCCTTAATTGGGCTATGACTCAAATTAATTTAGGTACTG
>NZ_JALKVM010000088.1:0-3327 GCF_057440575.1 Johannesbaptistia floridana | reverse complement strand
ATAGATGTTTACAGTTATCATGAAAAGCCCCCCTTTAATAAGCTATCCTTTATAAGCAACTCACCAAACCCTTGTATAGCAGGGAGCTTCTGAGCAGGGAGCAGGGAGAGGGGTTTTAAGTAAAATTACTTAAGTTGTGGATAAAATGTATATTACTATACATTATTTTCTTAAACAAAATCTGAAAAAGCACTTAATTACAAGTTGGTGTTTTTGTCAAGTTTTATGTTAAGAAAGATGTTTATAAAGGATAGCTTTAATAAGGGGGGTTTGGGGGGAAAAGTTTATCTAAATATGGTTAACACTACAACGAGCACTGCTATAATTTTATGGGTAAGATTTCCAAGTATGATAGGGCTAAAGCCCTACTACAAACTTATCGATTCCCGATAAATCACGGTCCGCTTTAATTTATGTAAATATTTTAATATATCTAAAAAAGGAAGGAACATCGGTGTGAGCTCACTCATTTTAACTTTTAATTAAGCCCATTTACTTAGTATGCTGTTTAAGTAATTCTACTATTTCTGTATGTTTCTTACGTATAGCCTTATCTAAGGGAGTATTTCGGTCGCTATTGAGAGAATTAACATCAGCTCCGGCTTCGATGAGCATTTTTACTATTTCTGTATTTCCTCCACTGGCAGCAGAATGTAAGGGAGTGTCACCATAGCTAGTACGAGAATTAACATCAGCTCCGGCTTCGATGAGTATTTTTACTATTTCTGTATTTCCTCCACTGACGGCAGAATGTAAGGGAGCGTGACCAGAGTTATTACAAGAATTAACATCGGCCCTAGTTTCGATGAGCATTTTTACTATTTCTGTATTTCCTTTATAGGCAGCCATAAGTAAGTAGTTAGTATTGTCAGGAGTCTCAAAATTAACATTTGTACCCCTTTCTCGTAGCATGTTTACTATTTCTAATTTTTCACTATCTTGAACAAATCCTAAAATTACATAATTTTTGCTATTGTAAAAATTAATCTCAGTGATTTTATCTAGTTTTAGTTCTCCTTCTGAACCAAGAAAATATAAAATTGTTTTGTCATCAAGAGTTTTAACCTTAACCTTAGCCCTTGCTAACAATAATATTTTCGCTAATTCTAACTTGCCTTGAGTTTTCAACCATTTTTTTTCATTATTCCCCAATAAATAACCAAACTTATAAGTTTTCTTAATTTGCTGATTATCTGTTAACTTTAAGCCGTTTTCAAATTTATAGTTAAATTGCCTTAAATTTAAACGATAGCGATTTATTTTACGCTTAAAAAAATATTCAGTTACCATTATATTTTGAGGCTCAACAATTAAATTTCTTTCTAAGAAAAGTTCCTTAAAAATTAAAAGCCGAGGCCATTGAGACAATCCTATAATTACAGCTACAATACTAACCCCATAGAAAAATTGCCAAAAATTATTCCAATTATACTCAATAGGAATAATTATGAATATCATAGTTATTAAGATTACATATAAATAATTAATAACTATTTTAAGATTTATCTTAGGTTTCAAAATATTTAAGATGGGCTCGATATAGTTGACGCTTAATAAGATTAACCAAAATAAGATAAAACTCAAACCATAATGATTATTTGTGCAAGCTTTTAAAGCGAACCAAATATAAATCAACCCTAGTAAGTCGCTCATCATAAATAAATAAAATAATCGGGGATACCTGTTTTGAACTAGACCCGGTAAAAATCTAATGTTTAGTTGATTATTCTGATTATTTATCAATAAATTACTATCTTTTATCAAAGGCTTTCTTTTTAGGAAAACTTCCTGTGCGTCTCGGGCATTTTCAAATCTATTTTCTGATAAGGGTTCAATTAATTTGTCTATCCATTGATAAAATTCCTGAGAAATATTTACATATTTTTTAAACTGGATTTTTAACTTTTTTTGTGGTAAGTCTGTGGGATGTTTCCCGCTCAACAGAAAGATTAAAGTATTTCCCAAACCATATAAATCTGTGGTTAAATTCGCTCCTCCTTGATATTGTTCTGGTGCCATATAACCATAAGTTCCCACCACCGTTTGACAGGTCATAGTCTGATGATATTTATCTTGTACACCGCCAAAATCTACTAAAAATACTTGCTGAGTTTCTTGAGAGTAGATTAAATTTTCTGGTTTAATATCCCGATGAATTATTGGTGGTATTTGTTGTTGTAAATAAACTAAAATCTCTAGAATTTGAGCAGCAATGCCTTTTACTATCTTTTGATTAGGTTGCCAACCTGACTCGGTTAAACTAGCTAATGATTGCCCGGGAGCGAGTTCCTGCACTAGATAAAAATAAGTATCGCTCTCAGTTTCGATTTGAAAATAATCTAGATATTTAGGGATATTGGGGTGATTTAATTGTTGTAAGATTTGAGCTTCTTTAGCTAATAAATCAGCATTTTTCCAATTATCCAAGTTTTTCAAAGAGAGACATTTAATCGCGATAGTCTTTTGAGTTTTTAAATCTTTGGCGGCATAAGTACTACCAAAGCCTCCTGAGCCTAAAAGATTAACAAGAGAGTAGCGTTCAGCGATAAGATCATTTTTTGAGTGTATATTTTTCATGATATTTTTTTATTTACTCTATTTTTGAAGTAATTTTACTATTTCTGTATGTCTAAAATAGTTAGCAAAATCTAAGGGAGTGTAACCCCATTTGTTACGAATATTAATATTAGACCCAGCTTCGATGAGCATTTTTGCTATTTCTGTATGTCCTTGATAGGCAGCAGAATGTAAGGGCATGTTACCATTGTGATTTTGAGTATTAACATTAGCTCCGGCTTCGATGAGCATCTTTACTATTTCTGTATCTCCTTGATAGGCAGCAAAAAGTAAGGGACTCTGATTATTACTATTTTGACTATTAACATTAGCCCCAGCTTCGATGAGTATTTTGACCATTTCTGTATCTCCTTGAGAGGCAGCTAAAAGTAAGAGACTCTGATTATTACTATTTTGAGTATTAACATTAGCCCCAGCTTCGATGAGCATCTTTACTATTTCTGTATGCCCTCGAAGGGCAGCATAATGTAAGGGAGTGTGACCATAGTGATTAGGAGAATTAACATCAGCTCCGGCTTCGATGAGCATTTTTGCTATTTCTGTATGTCCTTGAAGGACAGCCTCATATAAGGGAGTTGCACTAGTAATATTTTTAAGATTAACATCAGCTCCAGCTTCGATGAGCATCTTTACTATTTCTGAATCGCCTACAGCTACCATGCAATGTAATATGGTCGTTTTGTTACTAACTCTATTAACTTCAGCATTGGCACTTCCCCCCTTTGCCAAATAATTTTTCACCATTTCTGG
>NZ_JALKVM010000087.1:0-24354 GCF_057440575.1 Johannesbaptistia floridana | reverse complement strand
CGCCCTCTATATTATGGTAATAACTTTGTAGGTTGGGCCGGGAGATAACCCAACAAACATGAGTAATGAGTAACGAGTAACGAGTAATGAGTAAGAAGGTAGCCTGTACGTAGTCTGTAGGTGGGGCCCTTGTAACGAAACCCAAGATTAATATTATCCTCAAAGAAACAGAAGCGATCGCCCAAACAATGTAATATAATGTAGGGGCGCAAGGCTTGCGCCCTGTATATGATAGTAACTTGAGATAACTCAAAAAAAGATTAATTCAATCAAAGAAATATAGCAATGAGCCAATATAGCAAGCTCGCAAATAGATGTTTACAGTTATCATGAAAAGCCCCCCGAGTTTGCGGGGGGTTGGGGGGATCTGTAAATATAAATATTGTTAACACTACAACGCTCATTGCTATAGATGTTGACAAAAATGATGAAAAGCCCCCCTTAGTAAGGGGGGTTGGGGGGGAAAAGTTAGTGATAAATGTTGTTAACACCACTGCGGTCACTGCTATAGAAGCGATCGCCCACTCCTGATGCTATGATTCTTACAGACTATCTGTTTTATAGATAAGTATATATTTTTCAACTGTATTTAGCCCTACTTATTTAAGAGTGGAGTACTTCAAGATATAATTCCTGACCATTGTACTTTTTTTTCTTTACTGCGACGGTAGGAGAAAAATAAATCGGGATTTTGATATGTACAATAGGGAGCGATCGCTATTTGTTCTGGTTTGATTTCTAATTGCTGTAACTGTAAATAATTAACTTGAGCTACATCAATTTTTACTCTTCCTGGTTGATTATCTTCTCTGAGGGGAGTTTGGGGTAATTGCCAAGCGATGTTGAGAATTTCTGGGGTATTTTCTGGAGATTCATCTACTAATATAGATTGACAAATAGTTGCTGCTACGGTTTCACTTACCTGATATACTGAACCACTAATAGCAGGTCCCATTGCTATTAGTAAATCACTTATTTTGCTGCCATCACTGATAAAACGTCTTACTGCTTCTTTTACTATACCCTCTGCTGTGCCCCGCCAACCTGCATGTATAGCACTAACTTGACCAGTTTGGCGATCGCCTATTAATATTGGTGTACAATCGGCACTAGCTACCCATAGAGCCTGATTATCTGCTTCTGAGATTAAACCATCAGCATCGTTGATATTGTCTGAAATCTTTTCTGAAGGTTTAACCACCTTATTACTATGTATTTGATTTAATTGATTTATTGATGCCGTCTCTGTAAAAGCTTTAGTTAGAATAGATGGAGAACTTGGAAAAAAATGTCTAGTAAAAAAACCATGCTGCCAATTTGACAACAAGTTACAACGAAGATAGGCTAAGCCTTGCCAACTTTGCCATTGCCAATTAGGAATTTGAGTTTGAGTGATGGTAGTAGGGTTAGTAACAGCCAAAATATTAGTTATGCTTAAAATTAATCTAAAATTATTTTAACTACTTTTCCAGTGTTTTACTACATCATAGTCATAAATCCAAGCAGTTTTTTGATTGATTAAACTGGAATTGATAGTGGATGCCAAGCCTAAAGCTAAATCTCTCGCCATTGCTATCATACCTGAGGCGTGGAAAATATCTGCATTGTTTCTAGATACCTGCTGAACGTTGGTAGTACGTTTGATGCGTGCTTGTTCATATTCGCGAAAAGCGGTTTCAATATCTTCGCTTCTACTTATACACTCAGCTAAAACATAAGCATCTTCTATAGCCATAGCTGCGCCTTGAGCTTGAAAAGGAAGCATAGGATGAGCTGCATCCCCTAATAATGTTACCTTACCTTGAGACCAATAGGGAAGAGGAGGATGAATAAATAAACCCCATTTAAAACAGGGTTGGCTATCTGCGAGTAAATCAGCGAGAATTTCGGTGAGCAAGGGGGATTTATTAGTAAAATCTTTAACTATGTTAGATTTATCAGCAGTAATTGTCCAACCATCTTGATTCCAGTTGTTATCTTTTACCACTAGTACTAAATTTAACCAATGGGTTTTAGCTTTTTGATTACCATTAGGGTAGGCAACTACATGATGATTTTTTCCCATCCACACAGTAGCTTGACCTGATAAAGGCTCATATTCAGGCTTAAATGGTAATATAGCTCTATAGGCGGCATAGCCTGCATATTTTACTTGATGTTGAGGAAATAGAGATTTTCTTACTAGAGAGTGTACTCCATCAGCAGCTACTAGCGCCCTAGCTGTTATGGTTTCTTGATTAGATAGATGTAATTCTACTTGATTCTGAGAAAGTTGCTGATAAGATTTTAAAACCTGAGAAAAATGAATTTTGCTTTTATCTTGGATAGAATCAAACAAAATCTGGTGTAAATCTGCTCTACGACATTGATAATAGGGTAAATCGCTGTTTAACTGCCATTTGGCTAATATTTTATCAGAATCAAAAGAGCGCAATTCAAAGCCTTGGCAAAGATGAGATACCTGGTTTAGTTGTTTTTCTATACCTAATGCTTGTAAAACCCGAACTACATTAGGACTTACTTGGATGCCATAACCTAAAGCTTCAAATGAGTTAGCTTTTTCCAATATTTGAAATTCAATTCCCTTTTGTTGTAAAGCAAGAGCTAAGGTTAATCCACCAATACCCGCTCCTACTATCATAATTTCCTTAGGCATAATTTGGTTTTTTAACAATATCTATTCTTTACTATCTAGATTTTAGCGACTATTTTGATTAAATATATTCTCATTGGCGATATTGCTCTAGAAATTTGGTTATTTCTTCTGGCGGCAAAGGCTTGCTATAAAAATAGCCTTGAATATTATAGCAATGAAGATTAGCTAAGATTTCTAATTGCTGCTCATTTTCTACACCTTCTGCCACTACATCAAGATTAAATTTTTCTGCTAATACCATTACCGCCGAAACAATAGCTAAATCTTGTTCATCTTGGCCAAGATTTTGTATAAAAGATTTATCTAATTTTAGTTTATCGAAGGCAAATTGTTTCAAATAAATCAAAGAGGAGTATCCAGTGCCAAAATCATCTAAGGTAATATCAATGCCAAAGGATTGTAAATCCGTTAAGATTGTACGAACTTGAGAAGTATTTTCTATAAGTGCTGTTTCTGTGATTTCTAGTTCTAAGGAATTAGGCTCTAACTCATTTTCTGCTAAAATATTTAGGATAAGCTGTACGAAGTTATCTTGATATAGTTGTTGTGCTGAGAGATTGATAGCTATTTTTAAATCCTTAAATCCTAAACGGTGCCATTCTCGATTTTGTTTACAAGCAGCACGCAATATCCATTCTCCCATGGGCACAATTAAGCCAACTTCTTCCGCGAGAGGAATAAATTCTGTGGGACTAACCATTCCTAATTTAGGATGATTCCATCTCAATAAAGCTTCTAATCCACAGACTTGCTTAGTTTTTAAATTGACTTGGGGTTGATAATATACTAATAATTCTTGATTTTTGATAGCGGTAGTTAAATAATTTTCTAAACTCAAAAAAGCTTCAGCTTTAGAGGTCATACTTTGATTATAAAATTGATAATTATTACGACCTTGTTCTTTAGTACGATACAAAGCTGCATCAGCATGTTGAATTAAAATCTCTTCAGTATGGCCATCATCAGGATATATAGAAATACCAATACTAGCTAAAAGATGTAAATGATATTTGTGTATATGAAATACCTCTCTAATATTGCTCATTAATCTCTTAATAGTTTCGTGTATTTGCTTGATATCAGTAATTTGAGTTAATAAAATAATAAATTCATCTCCTCCCCACCTTGCTACTAAATCATTTTCAGTGACTGATTCTTTTAAGCGTAAGGCAAAGTTTTGTAAAACTAAATCTCCAAACTGATGTCCGAGAGAATCATTAATATTTTTAAATCTATCTAAGTCTAAAAATAGTACTGCTAATTTTTGGTACTTAAGTTGAGCTTCTTGAATTAATCTAGATACTTGTTGGGTAAAATATAAACGATTATATAATCCTGTTAATTCATCGTGATATGCTTTATACTCAAGTGTTTTTTCTGCTCTTATTCTTCTAGTTATATGTTTGATATAACTTCTGATTACTTGATTGTTTCTGAGATTATGGATATAAACTTCAAAAAAATTATTTTCGTTTTCTATCTCTATACTAAAATAATCTTCTTCAGTCTTATCATGTTGACAAGAATATAAAATTTGTTTAATAATCGGATGTTCTTTGCATTTTTCAATATTTCTAAACCATTGAAAGGTTACTGGATTAGCGTAGACAATTGTTCCGGTATAGTCAATTTCTATAATTGGCCAAGGATTTAACTCGGCAAAACTGACTAGTCTCATCAAGTTAGGATGGTCTAAATCAGCTAATTTTGCCTGAAATTTAACTAAAGTTGGTGATGGTTTTGCAGCAGAATCAATAGCTTGATCGTCTAAAAGACTCGTAGTATTATCATCATCTGTTTTTAAGGCTTTATCATAAATTATTTGGGTATGATCTGGCAAGATAATAATATCTCTAACAGTGAGTTGTTGCATTGAACAAGGATGACCATTAACACTAATTCCATTACTACTACGAATTCCTTTTTCTAGGTTTCCGTCAACTACCCAATAGTTTGGGTGATGAGATACAGCGGATTTAACGGGAAAAATAGTAGTATGATAGCGAGAAATTAGTTGAGATTGAATCACTAAAGAATTAGATGGATGACGACCCACAGAAAAATGTTGGTCATTAAGAGTAAAAATCTTTTCTTGTCCGTTACACTTAACGATCAAAATGTTTTCTACTTCAGAATTAATCATTCTTATATTCGTTGTGGACATTTTGCTTATCTATATTTAATCATTATAGCTTTATAGGGTTTTTAAATTTAGTGAGGTAAACACAGAGAGATTAGTATTAACAAAAAAGGGAATAGGTATAGCAATGAGCGTTGTAGTGTTAACAATATTTATATTTACAGATCCCCCCTTCCCCCCCTTACTCAGATATTGCATCTTTACCTAATGTTACTGGTTGTTGTTGAGTAATGAGTTTTGAAGTAATGAGTAATGAGTTAAAGAATTAATGCTAAACGCTTAAAAATTGATTCTCCCTTGTCGGCCAATTTCTGTACTTTTGTTTTGGTGCAAGATATGAGGTAACCTCGGGGGGCTTTTCATGATAATAACTGTTAACATCTATTTGGTCATTGCTATAACTATAGCTCTACGCATTATGGTGTTTGACATCAAAATAAAGCTCTTTCCCCCCTTTTTCAAGGGGGGTTAGGGGGGATCAAAATGTCAAACATGTCAACAAGTACTGCTATAAGCACTATAACAAGAAAGAATAAAAAATGTACCTCACCCTGCTGAAAAATTGCTATTTATCCCAATAATAAACTAAAGCAGATTTAGATTAAATTTTGCTCAATTCTCTTACTAGTAATATTTACTTATTATTTATAGTTTTATACTAGTTGATATTGGCGTTCTACCACTCTATTGTAGCTTTGTTCTGTTTGTTTAGCTAGATTAGTCCAATTAAAGCGCTTAGCCAAATCTGCGTAACCATTTTTAACTAACCAGTTTGCATATCCAGGATGTCTCAACACTTCTATGATACCGTGAGCGAGAGAATTAGCATCTTGAGCTGTGGTAACTATTCCTGTCTCTGTATTCTTAACGACTTCTGGTAAACCTCCAGCATTAGAAACAACTACTGGTACTTTGGCAGCGAAGCTTTCTAAAGCAACAATACCAAAAGGTTCATAAAGACTGGGAAAAACGGCACAATCGGCAATAGTTTGAAATTTATTTAAATCGTTGTCTGACATAAAGCCTGTAAAGTAACATTTATCCCAAATACCCAGATTCCAAGCTTGTTGTTTAAGACTGTTGGTATTGCCGCGACCAATGATCACGAATTTTACCTGATTGTCTAAAGCTTTGAGAACTAAAGGCGCTGCATTTAAAATTACAAATATACCTTTTTCGTGGGTTATGCGACCAACATAGTAGACAATTTTTTCCTCGTCTTTAGCAAATAATCGTCGAAAGGCGAGAGCGTCAAATTCTGGGGGGAGTTGTTTTTTTTCTGGACGAATACCATTGTAGATGATATCTATTTTCTCTAAATCTGCCTCTAAAACATTGGCAACCTCATTGCGCATATAGTTACTACAGACAATAATTCTTTGAGAATTACTAACTAGATATTTTTCTTTATCAGAAATATAATAATTAGTTCTGTTATGGAGACCGTTGCTCCGGCCATATTCTGTGGCGTGAATTGTGGTAATTAGAGGTATTTTAAGATGTTCATGGATAGCTACTGCGGCATCTCCTACTAGCCAATCGTGAGCATGGATTATGTCAAAGGGGCCTTCTTCTCTTACTAATTTACCTCCATACTCCCCCATACTTTGATTCATATTAACTACCCAGTGAAAGAAATTATCTCCTGGTGCGACGGGCACCCTATGCACTTTGATTCCTTCTACTACTTGATATTTGGGGGAGGAATCAAATTCAACGGTAATTAACTCTACACAGTGGCCTAATTTCACCAGTTCTGGATATAATTCAGCTACGTGACGAGCTATTCCACCTACAAGACGTGGTGGAAATTCCCATGCTAATACTAGTATTCTCATTGCTTCTATCTCCCCCTCTTCAAAGTAATCAATTCAATGTTACTACTAATTTAAGTTATTTTTTGATTATTTTGTTCAGTAAACTTTGCAGCTTTGCTGTTACTTTTTATCTTGCTTTTAAGTAACTGCGACTAAGTAAATTTAATACAGTAATTTCCGAAAAATCCTCTATAGCAATCCCAACTGAATTATACAACTATCTACTATTTAAGACTACATCTTTAATAATTTCAGGAGAAACGCGATCGCTAATTGTAGCTTTTCCAATACTTACTGGTAAGATGAAGCGAACTTGACCATCTTTCACCTTTTTGTCACTTTTTATCACTTCTAAAATATCTTCCATGTCTAATTCCTCTTGTAAACTAATTGGTAAGCCTGTTTTGATAATTAAATCCCGTTGACGTTTACTATCTTCAGCCGACCAAAGATTTAACCTCACGGCAATTTCTCCCGCCATTGCCATCCCTATAGCTACGGCTTCCCCATGATTAATAGTATTATATCCTGTTAAACTCTCAAAAACGTGACCGAGGGTATGGCCATAGTTTAAAATCGCTCTAATTCCTGCTTCTTTTTCATCTTGAGTGACTACATCTACCTTAGCTTGACAAGAATGAGTCAGAATAGTTTCTAGTAATTCTGGAGATAAACTGCTAAATTCTTGTAAATTATCACTAGATTCTAATTGCTTAAATAACTCACCATCCCAAATCACACCATACTTAATTACCTCCGCCATCCCTGCTGTAAATTCTCGCTTGGGTAGAGTAGTTAACACAGTAGGATCAATTAATACTAATTTCGGTTGGTAAAAAGCCCCAATCAAGTTTTTTCCTAGGGGGTGATTAACTCCTGTTTTACCGCCAATAGCGGCGTCAACCATTGCTAACAAAGTAGTAGGAATTTGCACAAAATTTACTCCTCTTAACCAAGTAGCAGCAGCAAAACCAGTCATATCACCAATTACTCCCCCTCCTAAAGCTATGAAGGTAGAATTCCGTTCTAAATGATTAGCTTGAGCTACGTCATAAATCTTAACAATAGAATCAAGAGTTTTATGATTTTCTCCTGAAGGGATAAGATGAACATAAACCTCAAAACCAGCATCTTCTAGAGAATTAACGGCTTTTTCTCCCCAAAATTGAAAGATTTCGGGATTAGAGTTGAGTAGAATCTTTTTTCCTAGTCTTAATTCCTGAAGATAATCACCTAATTGTGTTAAGATTCCTGAGGCGATCGCAATAGAGTAAGGATTTTGTGGTAAATTAACAGTGATATTTTGCATTGTGAGTTAGTTTAACAAGATGATCATTTCTGCTGCTGTTTACTATTTCGGTTTCATATTAGCTCTAACCGTAGCCGCTTTGGGTCTTTATTTCGGTTTTCGCCTAATCAAATTAATTTAGCATAATTGGACAGGTTTTGGGCCTGTCCTAATTTTTCCTAAACAATCATTCTTTTATGCTTATGCACATACCAATCAAAGATTATAAATATACTCCAGAAGAATATTTACGGTTAGAGGAACAAGTAGAATATAAAAGCGAGTATCGGGATGGAGAAATCATACCAGTGGCAGGAGGAACAACTAATCATAATGAAATTTGTTTAAATTTAGCCGCAAATCTCAAATTTGGCCTAAGAGAACAAAATTATCGTGTCTATATTGGAGATGTGCGTCTCTGGATACCCCGCTATCGTGTTTATACATATCCCGATGTGATGGTAATCAAAGGAGAACCGATTTATACAGACAAAGGAACAACTACTGTAACCAATCCGATTTTAATTGGGGAGATCTTGTCCAAATCCACACAAAACTACGACCAAGGCCAGAAATTTACTTACTATCGTTCTATTCCCGAACTAGAAGAGTATATTTTGATTTCTCAAGAACAATATCAAATTATGCAGTATGTTAAAACAGAGGAGCAAAAATGGTTGTTGTCGGAAGATGAGAAAGAAGATTCAGTGATACAGTTAAGGGCGATCGCTTTTGAATTAAAATTATCTGATATTTATACAGGAGTAAACTTCAGCAAATCCCAATCAAGTTAGATTAATCGATTACCCAGTAACCATGTTTTCGCCAATATTGCTCTTTGATAATTTCTTCTAATTGTTTTGCAGCAGCTTTTGCTAATTTACTAACTGTTTTTGATTTAAAGCATAAAGTAACTCGTATGTCCCCAGACAGCAACTAAAATAGGCTTTTTTTGACTCAAACTTTTTCTATTGATATAATGAAAAAAGCCATGGATTATGATTAATCCATAGCTCTAAAATGCTAAATAAAATATAAACCAACTATTTCATCGAGAGAATGGTTGGTTTAACCACTAACTTCAGGAGAAGCATAAACAATATCAGTTTCAAAGTTAAATAATCCAGTTGGTTGGTAAATTCTAGCGAGCAAGTCATTAGCTTCAGGGTTACCTGCGTAACCGGCGTTAACGTGGATTTCAGTATAGAAACCTGCTTCATCTATACCTTCTTGAATGAAGTAAAAGTCTTGCAAGCCTTCAAGCAACTGGATTTTATCTCTTTCGCCGGGTTCGCCACCGAAACTGGGGTCGATGAAATCGGGATCTCCAATACCGCTGAAATCGGTAATAGTAACAAAATCTTCATCACCATTGAGACTGTAGGAGGGGTTTTCTTGACTACCACCATCAACTACAAACAGGTCAGCACCAGGACCACCAGTAAGAGTATCAAGTTCCAAAGCGCTAGTAATACCAGGGTCTATACCAATCAAGGTATCGTTACCTTCACCAGCAGTAATGAGGTCAGTACCTGTGCCACCAGTAACTGAGTCGTCACCAATACCACTTTCTAGAGTGTCATTACCTTGACCTCCCATCATCGTGTCATCGCCGCCATAACCCATGAGTAAATCTTCACCAGCACCCCCATCAATCAAGTCATTACCGCCGGCACCATAAGCTTGGTCATTTTCGTTACCACCGAAAAGACTATCGTTAGCAGCATCATCAAGTTGACCATTGAAATAAATACCAAAATCATTTGGATTTTGGAAGGCATAAAGAACGTCGCTACCATGTCCACCAAATAAGCGGTCAGCGCCTTTTCCTCCAGAAAGTTGGTCATCACCGGAACTACCAGAAAGTTGGTCATCTCCTTGGTCTCCAGAAAGAGTATCGTCACCGCGACCAGAGAACAAACTGTCGTCGCCAGTACCACCACTTAGGAAGTCATTGCCAAGACGACCTTCGAGGATATCACTGTTAGAACCACCATACATGGTGTCATCACCATCGCCGCCATCGAGGAAATCGTTACCGCTTTGACCGTTTAAGAAGTCATTGCCTAAGTCACCGTCAAGGAGGTCATCGCCGGTGCCACCCATAACTGTGTCGTCACCAATTTGTCCAAAAAGACTATCATCACCTCCTTGTCCGTCGATGTAGTCGCCACTATCTGTGTCAGAATTCCCTTGAAATGAGTAGCCATAAATGCCGTCGTTGAGGTTGCCACCAATAGTGAAATCGCTGCCACCGAATCCTTCGAGAAGGTTGGTTAAGTCTTGTTCACCAAAAAGTAAGTTGCTATTTTCGTTACCTGCGTACTCAACTTGAAAAACCATAAATTTAATACCTAATTAATTTTTTTTGATTTAATTTGAACTCTTGATTAATAGCATAAAGTAACTCGTATGTTCCTATACACCAACTAAGATGGGCTTTTTGATAAAAATATTTTTGCAATATCAAGAAATAATTTATATAACTTATGGTGAGCTCACATCTTCCACCAGTACTTATGTACTAAATTAACCTCAGAAAAAGTTCATTTCTCTTTAGTCTAAGATCTGGCAAAGGTATACCAATTTTTAACCCCCTTCGGGTGAGGCAGGAGGCAGGAGGCAGGAGGCAGGAGGGAAGATTTTTAGTTAAATTAAAGTAAAGCCTTTGTGCCTCGCCCAATCGGGTTGAAGTCCCCATCTATACCAACCTCCTGCCTCCTTTTAAGCGCGATCGCATTAATTCTTTAACTCATTACTCATTACTCATTACTTCAAGATTCATCCACCAGTAACATTAGGTATAGATGCTTTGGTGTGAGGTGAGCGTGTACTAAATTCGGTTTTGATATTATTTAAAATTATTGACTTAGATTAGCAATAAGCGTAAAATAAAAGACTTGTTAAATAAAAAAGATACGCAAATGAACAAAATATCCCGAAGAATATTTTTAGGAACAGCAGCGGCAGCTACTACCGTCACATTAGGACAATTAAATAAATCAAGGCCAGTAAGAGCACAAAACCAGGAAGTGAACATTTATTCCTCACGCCACTACAATACAGATAATGCTCTATATGATAATTTTACGCAACAAACAGGAGTAAAAGTTAATCTCATAGAAGGTAAAGCCGATGAACTAATTACTAGAATTAAGAGTGAAGGAAACAATAGTCCAGCAGATATATTGATTACGGTAGATGCGGGGAGATTGTGGCGTGCCGATATAGATGGCATTTTTGCTCCCGTAACCTCTGCCGTTTTAACTGAAAAAATACCTAGTAATCTCAGACACCCCCAAGGACATTGGTTTGGTTTTAGTAAAAGAGCAAGGGTAATTATGTATAATAACCAGAGAGTTAACCCATCAGAACTATCTACCTACGAAAATTTAGTAGATCCTCAATGGCAAGGAAGAATCGCTATTCGTTCTTCAGATAACATTTATAATCAATCCCTGATAGCTAATTTAATTGCTGTACACGGAGAAACACAAACCGAGGAGTGGTGTAGAGGGATGGTGAACAACTTCGCCCGTCCACCCCAAGGAAACGATCGCGCTCAAATAGAAGCTGCGGCGGCAGGAATAGCGGATTTAGCGATCGCCAACACCTACTATTTAGCTAGTTATGCAGAAAGCAAAGAGCCTCAAAAACAAGCGATTTTTGAGACTATAAGTGTATTTTTTCCCAACCAAGATGGCCGAGGTGCTCATGTTAATATTAGTGGTGGAGGCTTAGTTAAAACTGCCCCTAATCCAGAAGCGGGAATTGCCTTCTTAGAGTATCTAGTTAGCGATGAAGCTCAAAACTTTTTCGCCCAAGGTAATAATGAGTATCCTGTAGTTGATGGTGTTCCTTTAGCGCCAGTAGTAGCTAATTTTGGAGAATTCAAATCAGATTTAACTAGCGTTGCAGAATATGGTCCTTTACTCTCTAATTCTGTACAAGTGATGGACCGCGCAGGCTGGCAATAAGTTGTGGTTACTCATTTTGCTCCGGGAGCAGGGAAGAAAAAGGCTTTAGTTGTTTTGAGATAAAAAAACAATATAGCAATTCCCATCCTCATGAGGTAGATTTTTTATTTCAAGCATTTTCTATTCCCTAAATCCGTTAACCTCTATACCTCAGGAGCAGAAACAATTTCTAAAATCCGTTGATGAATTTCAGAATTAGCAGCAACTACTAAACCGGGTATTTTCATCTTTTCTACTTCTACAAAAGGCTCAAAATCCTTACCCTGCCAATTGGTAACAATCGCCCCAGCTTCTTTGGCCACAAAAGCCATTGCTGCACCATCAATTAAGTTTCCTACTTCTACCACTACTGCGGCTAAATCCCCTTCTATTAGGTTTAAACTCTCGGGAGGAAGTTGCGGTGGTGCATAGTCTGTAGCACTACAATAAGTGGGAAACTTTGCTTTTACAAAGGCATCGCCCATTGATTTTAATCCAAAGCTTAAATATACTTTTTCTGATTTAAGTGGTTGTAACCTCAAGGGTTGAGCTTCTTCTAGAGGAGTATCAAGACTACCGACAAAAGACCCCTTATTTCTTTCTGCATAGAAATATTTTTGTCTTTTGGGTTGAAGAATTAAAACAGCTTGATAACTTCTATTTTTGATAATAGTGAGAATTATCGAAAAACATGGTAACTGGTCTATATATGATCTAGTTCCATCAATAGGGTCGAGGGTAACTAGGATTTGGTCATCATCGGCCATGGTTATACCAGTAAAATACTTAGTATTAAAAGATTTTTGATATTCTTCACCAAAAAAACGTATCTCGGGAAATTGTGCTAGTAGAGCTAATTCTACTGCTGTTTGAACTGTTAAATCAGCATCTGTTAAGGCCGTAGCATAAAAATTGTCCCCATATTCTGTTTTTTCTGGTTGGGTTTGTATTTTCTCCTGAATTGTTGCCGCATAATTAGCGGCTAATTTGAGAGTAGGGAGTAAAGATTTGATAATTTCTGACGGTGTTGTAACCATAGTATTAAGTTTAAGCATAGGTGGTAACTATGCCCTTGATTCTAATATACTTAGCCGTTTTTGCCGAATTTTTATTTTACTCGTAGGTAGAGCGATCGCGTTACCAAAATTAAAATTGTCAATAGTTTTTTTGGCAAAAGTGTTTTAGAAGTAGAAAAATATTTCCTTTAAAGCTTAATTGTAAAAAACAAATATGAATCAAAACTAATCTGTAAAATTAGTTGAGTTTTGACGCTTTCTCATGAGAATCTTATTCCTGCTGAGATAGATATTCTTGGGCTTCTAATCTAAGATTATCTATTTCTAACAAGTAATCATCTATCACATTTTGTAGCTCTAAATAGGGTTGACGAGTAGCATTTTGTCTAGCCCGGCTAATTTCTCTAGCTCCCACATTAATTACTCCCCGCCATTTTCTGACATCTTTTGGTAAAAAAGGCATACTTGCTCTCAAAACGTTATTAGCTACATTTTGATTGTGGTTGGTTTTAAGATTTTGTAACTCTTGTCTAATTTCCCTTTTTTTTATTCCTAATTTTTGTCTAATTAAATTTAGTTTTCGTAGCTGTCTTCTCACTGATTGGGGATTGTCTATAGTTAATTCAATCTCGGAAGCAATTTCGTGAATTTCTGCTTGGCTAATCATAAGCTCAACTGTGGAATTTGATAGGATGCGATCGCTTGATCATGGCAGCAGCGATCGCCTTATAATCTAATTATTTATTCAGTTTCGTTATCTTGGCTTGCTTTCCCTGGAGAAGCTTTGTAGATATCGTCTAACTTTTGGCGTGCATCTTCTACTGATACAGAACGCATTACCAAAAGAGGTTCTTTAATTGGGCGTCCTTGTTCGTCTACTAATTCTGGGTGAGATACTTTTGTTTTTGAGTAACTTTCTGATGGTCTGTAATTTCGGGCTGATTTGTAGCTTACGTTCATCAGGCTTTTAATCAAATTGCTAATTGCTAAAAAGGCAATTACTGTAAAAGCGAATATATATATTAAATGTAACATGGGTGGTTTCTCCTTTATTTTTTTCCTAAAGTTATTATGAGTTTTGGTTGTGAGAATCAGACTGATGAGAATTTGCTTGACGAAGCGATCGCCATTTCATCGCTACTTTCCAGCATTCTGTGACTAGTTGATGCCAAGGTAGTAGCATAGATGGTTCTATACCTACTTGACCGTCAGTAGCTTTATATAACATTTGTGCTGTACTTACTTCTTGTTGACTTTGCTTTACTCTTTCTAGAAGTTCTTTTTGTTCATTTTCCGAAAAAAATGTAAGTCTTTCATTTTCCAACAATGAACGAGAGCGACCAAACCAGTGTTGGAAGTCTTCTAACAAAGGTTCTAAAATTTCTTTAAGTAATTGATTTTCCGTTGGTTGAGAAGATGACATTCTTTAATAAAATATTTTGTTATCTTTCTACTATCTTAGCGTCTTTTACAAAACTTTACACAAATTCACTTTTTTTATGCTAAACAACATCAAAAACTTAATATCTAACCTGGATGTTCGTGATTATCAAATACTCTCCTTAAGTTGTTTTCTAGGATTAGGGGTAGTTACGAGAGATTGGACTCTCAAACCGAATGTAATAATTGTGCTAATAGTGAGTACAATATCAAGCCAAATAATCGGTACATGGTTAGTAAAAGCCCCCAAAATTAACTGGCGCAGTGCCATAATTACAATCTTGGGGTTAATTTTACTATTAAGAGCTAATAACTATTTGACTATGATTGTAGCAGGATGCTGTGGCATTAGCAGTAAATTTTTATTACGCTACCAGGAGAAGCATTTTTTTAACCCAGCTAACTTTGGAATTATCAGCGCCTTAATTTTAACTAACGATGCCTGGGTATCACCGGGACAATGGGGTACAGACTGGTGGTATTTAGCCCTATTTATCTGTACTGGAGGCATGATTTTACAGAAGGTAGGACGTTGGGATACTTCAGCTACTTTTCTTATAACCTATAGTCTTCTGTTGATTAGTCGCAATTTATGGTTAGGTTGGACTTGGGATGTATTATATCATCAACTTAGTAGCGGGTCTTTATTGCTATTTGCATTTTTTATGATTACAGATCCTCGTTCCATACCAAATGCCCGCATTAGTAGAATTATTTGGTCTATGGCGTTAGCATTAGTTAGTTTTATCTTACAGACTATTTGGTTTATCCCCACTGGAGTATTTTGGGCATTATTTGGTCTATCTCCCGTTACGCTTATTTTAGATAGGTTATGGTCAGCACCTGAGTTTGTTTGGTCTAATTCAGTATCTAGTGAGGTTTCAGGTCGTCAGATTCTAAGTTTGTAGGTTGGGCAGGAAGATAACCCAACAATTTACCTCCTTGTCTGGGACTTTTATTTTTTAGGTGGCACGACCTTTAACCCAACTACTAGCGCGACAAGTTCAGCTCAAATCTAATTGTTTTGTTGCGTAACATCAGTTAGTAATTTAAAACAGCAGCAATATCTATAGCTAGACTGTCAGCATCGAGACGATGTGCCACAAGTACTTCCTGATTTTGACCACATTCGGGAATAGTAGCAAGACCAAATTTTTTAAACTTGATTGTAGATGATAGACCCATTTGAACTAGATAAGTAGCTATCCTATCTCCTTGTCCCCCAATTAAGTAATGATTATCCAGGGTAAAAATAGCCTTGCACCCTTGTATAGTGGTTTCTAACCATTCTTCATCAATATAGTTTAGCCAAGGTAAATTTACCACCCTGAGATTAATCTTATGCTTAGAAGCAAGTATTTTAGCTGCATAGTAAGCTTGAGGTAAGAGTATCGGTCCATAGGCAAATATCACGCCATCAGGAGTATCTGAATCCTGCAAGATAACTCCTCTGCCTAACTCTAACTGATAGTCTACAGGTAACTCATAGGGAATTTCACAGGGAATAGAAACTAAACGTAAATAGCAGCTAGTGGCAGCTTGATTGACACAATAATCTACAGCTAAAGTTACTTCTTGTTCACAACTAGGTTCAATCATCACTAAACCAGGTATCGCGGCTAAAGCAGAAATATCCCGAACTGATTGATGAGAATGTCCTGGACCTCCGGGTAATAATCCTGCTAGAGAACCAACATAAATTATTTTTGTCTTTTCACTAGCATTGTTATATATTTGTTCATTGGGACGAGTAGAGAGAAAACAAGCGAAGGAGTGAACTACTGGTAACAATCCTTTTAATGCCATACCTCCTGCTTGAGAGACCATATCTTGTTCAGCTATACCACATTCAAAAAAGCGTTGAGGAAATCTTTCAGAAAAGGGGATTAAACCACAATCTAAGACTAAATCCGCGTCTAAAACTACTAAATTAGGCTTGTTTTCAGCTTGTTTGAGTAAAGCTTTACCGTAAATGGGAATTAACTTCTGTTTAGCTGAAGTTTGTTGATTTGTATCTAGGTTAACTTCTTCTAATTCTAGGGGTTGATGATTGATTTGTGCTAATTGTTGATTGGCATGAGTAATTAACTCTTCTACTGCTTTTGTGTAAGTAGGGTCATCGGGTGCGCCACTATGAAAACGATAGAGTTTTTCCTCTGGTTGCATAGCGGTATGTTCCATAAAAGATACACCCTTACCTTTGATAGTGTCAGCAATAATGATTTTGGGGAGATTGCTGTTTAACTCTAATTCTTCTATTACCTTTTCTAAGGCTAACATGTCATGACCGTCACAGCGTCCTACTGCCCATCCATAAGCTGCTAATTTGGCTTCTAAATTTCCTAAATCATTAACTTGACTAACCCATGTATCAGATTGTAGTTTATTATGGTCTATGATGACCGTAATTTCTCCTAGTTGGTCATTTACTGCTGAAGGTAATGATTCCCAGAATTGTCCTTCTTGTAATTCTCCATCTCCGGTGAGTATGTATACTCGACTTTCTTGAGAAAGGAGACGATTGGCTTGAATCATTCCTTTTGCTTTAGAAATACCCATACCGAGAGAACCAGTATTGGTAGCTATCCAGGGAGTAGCAATATCTGGATGTCCTGGAAGTCCGTTTAAACGTCTAAGTTGATGAATTAAATCAAAATCTATGAGATTTAAACCTGTGGCTACTGCATAGAAACCCGGTACATCGTGTCCTTTGGAAGAAAAATAGATATCTTGCCCTAAACGGAGTTTATTTAAGAAAAGCCAAGTAACAATATCTAAACTGCTAAAACTACTACCTATATGACCAGAACCTGCTTTTTTGATTGCGTATAAGCTATTTATTCTAGAACAAGTAGCAAATAATTCGTTACGCTTAGTATATAGTTTGAGAATTCTTTGTAATTCTTGGGGAGGAACATAATAGAGTTTAGTCATTATTTCTTGGTTACTTTTTACTTTTCTTTAGTTGAGATTTTACCAAATAGGCTTAACCATAAAAATTGTATACATAGGATCTGCCAAAAAAGATTATATTAATTTTTGTGTATTTTTGTATACTAGATTAAAGAAGAAGAAAATAATTGTAAAAAGATAAAGTATAAATAGAGGCAAAAAATTAGTGAAGGCAGAAATAGAGGCGTTGGATAACCAAAAAAATAATCAATATGACCCGATCGCACTGGCAAAATATTATAATAGGAGACCTTGGCGATTAATCTGGCGAGGTTTAAAAATAAGTATATGGTTCGCGAGTTTTGTTTGGCATCTACAATGGGATAATTGGACAAATAATATTGAAAAAAATAAACAAAAAAGAGCTGAGGAGTTAAGAAAATTACTAACTAACTTAGGTCCAACTTTTATTAAAATAGGTCAAGCCCTCTCCACAAGACCAGATTTAATTCGCAAAGACTTTTTAGAAGAGTTAACCAAGCTACAAGATCAATTACCTCCTTTTGATAATGAAATAGCTAGGAGGATCATTGAAACAGAATTAGGTAACACTATTAATCAGATATACAGAGAAATATCGCCTAATCCAGTAGCAGCAGCAAGTTTAGGTCAAGTTTATCGCGCAGTATTATTCAATGGAGAAGAAGTAGCTGTCAAGGTACAACGTCCTAACTTGAGACCATTGATAACTCTGGATTTGCACCTATTAAGATTGTTGGTAGGTTGGCTGCAACCAATACTACCAGTAAATATTGGCAATGATCTGAGGTTGATTGTAGATGAGTTTGGTAAAAAACTATTTGAAGAGATAGATTACCAAAACGAAGGTAGAAATGCAGAAAAATTTGCGGCTAACTTCCGAGGTGATGTCCAAATAAAAGTACCAAGGATATATTGGGAATATACGGCAGATTGCGTACTCACCCTAGAGTGGATTCAAGGATATAAACTCACAGACACAGAGAAAATTAAAGCCGTAGGTTTAGATATCAATAAGTTAATCGAAATTGGCGTAACCTCAGGGTTAAGACAATTACTCGAACACGGTTTCTTCCACGCAGATCCTCATCCAGGAAACTTGTTTGCCACTCCAGACGGTAGGATGGCTTATATTGATTTTGGCATGATGGATCAATTAGAAGAAACTACCAAAGAAACTATTGCTAGTGCAGTTGTACAGTTAATTAACAAAGATTATGAAGCCTTAGCGAGAGACTTTGTCAATTTAGGCTTTTTAACCTCAGATACTAACATAGAACCAATTATACCCGCTTTAGAAAAAGTACTGGGTAATGCTGTGGGAGAGAGTGTCAAAGATTTTAACTTTAAAACAGTGACGGATCAGTTTTCTGAGTTAATGTATGAATATCCCTTCCGGGTACCAGCAAAATTTGCCCTAATCATACGCTCAATTATTACCCAAGAGGGGTTGGCATTAACTCTAAACCCAGAGTTCAAAATAGTAGAAATTTCCTATCCCTACGTTTCTAGACGTTTACTCACGGGAGAATCACCGGAGTTGAGACGCCGTTTAATTGAGATTTTATTTAAAGATGGGAAATTTCAATGGCAAAGACTAGAAAATATGATTGCGATCGCCCAAAGCGATCAACAATTTGATCTCATCCCCACTGCTAGACTCGGTTTACAGTATCTTCTCTCCCAAGAAGGTAAATATCTCCGTCAACAAGTACTTATAGCCTTAACCGAAGATGACCGCATACACACAGAAGAAGTAGAACGTCTTTGGTTACTAGTAAAAGATGAAGTTAAACCACAGAGATTATTTGATGTGGCTTTAACTACAATTAGAGAAATGTCTAGCACAACCTAGAGAGAATTCATTTCTGAAGACCATGGCTAAAGGCGATCAAATTTACGTATATCGAGAGTTATTCAATTTACCAGAGAGTTATAAACATCACGGTATTGATTGCGGTGATGGAACAGTTATTCATTACCGCAAACCCTCAGAAGTAGTTGAGAGAACATCCCTATCTACTTTTACCAGAGGCAATAAGGTTTATTTGTGCCAGTATAAGCAAGAATTTTGTTTTATCAATGATATAGTTGTTCATAGGGCCCAAAGCCGCCTAGGTGAACGTAAATACAATCTTTTGTTCAATAACTGTGAACACTTTGCCACCTGGTGTAAAACCGGAATTAGCGATAGTAAACAGATTAGAGAATTTATACCTATAGTTGCCCATAGCAACTTAGATAAATTTGCCACTGCCATTGGTGTTGCTTTTCAAGATACTAATGAAAAGAATGCCCAAAGAATACTTAACCAAGCGATTAGTGATATCAAGGTAGTTTGGGATCAAATTCAACCCCAATACCAAGAAGCTATAGAAGAAGCAAAAAGCTGGGAAGAAGTTGCTAAACAGGCTTTGCTTAATAATCGCGAGGATTTAGCTAAGGCGGCTTTACAACGTAAAGGATTATATAAACAAAAAGCGATTAAACTTCAGTCAGAATTAGCAGAATTAGCGAAAATGACGGAAAGCTTATTAGAAAATAGTCCTAATTTAACTAAATCATCTCCCAAAAGTCAACTATCCTAGTGAGGAGTTTGAAAATTAGTGGGAGTAAATAGTGATTAGCACCTCTGAATATCAATTTCGCCTACAAGATTTTATTCTGGGAGCACAAGTACTTTTTGTAGCCTTTGGTGCTTTAGTTTTAGTACCTCTTTTACTCATATCTTGCACACAAGTACAAAAGTACAGAAATTGGCCAACAGGCGAGAATCAATTTTTGAGGCCCTAAGTTATTAAAGTTACAATTAATCCACCAGCTAACCATATATAAGAAAGAATAGCTAACCAAAAGAGTAATGTTTCAATTATGCTCTTATTTTCATGCTTGTGGTGACCTTTATGACTTTTATGAGCTTTATGGCCATGACCTTTTCCTTTTTTTGAGGAATTTTGAGCATCAAAACGTAACCAAACTAAGAAACCTGTTATAGCGAGAAACACTAAATTCAACCAAAAAGTATAGTCAATGGCAAAGCGTTGAGTTTCTGAAGCATTTTGACCGCTACTAACTTGAGGCAATAGTCCAAATAGAGAAAAACCATAGTGCAGGAGAATAGATGTAACCACTAAAGCAGCAAAAAATACAGCCACAATATAGAGGGCTAATTTCCAACCATAATACTTAGCATTGACACGAATCACCGGAAAAACCACTAAATCACTAAAAATAAAAGCCATCACTCCGGCGAAACTAACTCCATTAATATATAAAATTGAAGCTAGAGGAATATTACCCATAGAACCGATAAAGGTCAAAAAAGCTGCTAAAGGACCAACTAGAGTATGTTCTAAAATTTGGAAAAAACCTAGATTATTATTCTCTCCTGCGCCTATAAATAGAGTTTGAAAAAACGACTGAGGCACAAAAGCGGCAATTATTCCCGCCACGGTAAAGCCAAAGGTAACATCTTTCCAAACCATGCCCCATTCCATAAAATATTTTTTAGCTACCTTTTGCCAAGCTTGTTTCCTTTGTATTTTCTCTTTCCAGTTAGGAGTATCTTGTTGTGATGATTCTTCTCCTTCCTGGTCATTTAATTTGCGTCGCGCCTTAGTAATTAATTTTTTAGGACGAGTAAATTTAACAATTATCCAAGTACAAATAATTAACAGTATTCCCCCTAGATATTCACCTACTACAAATTGCCAACCTAAGAAAATAGCAATGATAAAACCCAGTTCAATAACTAAATTAGTGGAAGCAAGTAAAAAGGCTAAAGCAGGGACAAAGCCTGCACCTTTTTTAAACAAAGATTTAGTCGTAGCCAAGGCAGCAAAACTACAGGAACTAGAAATAAAACCAAAGAAAGTCCCTAAAGCTATGCTTTTTTTCCCAGCTTTTCCCATACTTTTTTGCATTCTTTCCCGGGTAACAAATACTTGAATAGCACTACTCACTATATAGCCGAGAATAAAGGCCCACAATGCCTTCCAAAAGAAACTCAAAGTAGTTAAAACTGCATCACTATAAGAGCTTAAAAAGCCACTATCATTCATAATAATTAAGTTATTAAATTTAAACAATCAACAGTTATTTTTCTATCTTGGGTCTTTTAAATTGTTATTTCATCTAACATAAGTTATAAATAAGTTATATTTTGGTGATGATTAATTTTTAAATCCCATAATCTCGGAATATCTTCATGAATTCAGATATTTTGGTGCGTTACTTGCTTCGCACCCTACGGGATTTACATTGTAGGGTGCGAAGCCTGAAATGTAACGCACCGTTATGAGTTTATAATCCCATAATCTCAAAATATCTGAATTCATCCTCGATAACTAGGAAAAGTTAGGGCTTGAGCCTCTACATTGTAGGGTGCGAAGCCTGAAATGTAACGCACCGTTATGAGTTTATAATCCCATAATCTCAAAATATCTCAATTCATCCTCGATAACTAGGAAAAGTTAGGGCTTGAGCCTCTACACTGTAGGGTGCGAAGCCTGAAATGTAACGCACCGTTATGAGTTTATAATCCCATAATCTCAAAATATCTCAATTCATCCTCGATAACTAGGAAAAGTTAGGGCTTGAGCCTCTACACTGTAGGGTGCGAAGCCTGAAATGTAACGCACCGTTATGAGTTTATAATCCCATAATCTCAAAATATCTGAATTCATCCTCGATAACTAGGAAAAGTTAGGGCTTGAGCCTCTACATTGTAGGGTGCGAAGCCTGAAATGTAACGCACCATTATGAGTTTATAATCCCATAAGCTCAAAATATTTGACTTCATCCTCGATAACTAGGAAAAGTTAGGGCTTGAGCCTCTACACTGTAGGGTGCGAAGCCTGAAATGTAACGCACCGTTATGAGTTTATAATCCCATAATCTCAAAATATCTCAATTCATCCTCGATAACTAGGAAAAGTTAGGGCTTGAGCCTCTACACTGTAGGGTGGGTTAATGAAATGTAACGCACCGTTATGAGTTTATAATCCCATAATCTCAAAATATCTGAATTCATCCTCGATAACTAGGAAAAGTTAGGGCTTGAGCGTTTACACTGTAGGGTGGGTTAATGAAATGTAACGCACCATTATGAGTTTATAATCCCATAATCTCAAAATATCTGAATTCATCCTCGATAACTAGGAAAAGTTAGGGCTTGAGCGTTTACACTGTAGGGTGCGTTAACATTCGTGTAACGCTCCATATTGTTGGGTTTCGTGACCAAGGGCCCAACCTACAGGCTACCTTCTTACTCATTACTTATTACTCATTACTCATTACTCATCTGACGGTGCGTTACGGGCTTCGCCCTAACACACCCTACAACTACAACTGATTAGTCATTACTCATTACTCATTACTCATTACTCATTACTCAACTACAGGCTACCTTCTTACTCATTACTTATTACTCATTACTCATTACTCATCTGACGGTGCGTTACGTGCTTCGCACGCTTCACACCCTACGAGCTGAACGGTTACGCTATATTAGTAGAACATCATAAGTTAGAAGGGGTTATGATTTGTCGATTAATCGTTATAAACAGGTAAGTTATGAGGAGGTGGAGTATGAGTCTCCCCGAGTGATTTTGCATCAGTTGATGTCTTTAGAAGATGAAATAAGAAAGGATTTACAAGCGTTGGAGGCGATGTTGGGGTGAATTTTATGATTTCATCAAAATGGCCATTAAAAAATTTAGGTGAACTTTGTAAAATAACGATTGGTAGAACTCCATCACGTTCTCAATCAGAATATTGGGGAAAGGGACATCTATGGTTAAGCATATCAGATATGGGTCATTCACAATATCTTGACACAACAAAAGAAACCATAACTGACAAGGGAGCTTTATTATTTAAAGATAGAATAGTAGAGACTGAAACGGTAGTTTTTTCTTTTAAATTGTCTATTGGAAAAGTGGGAATTGTCAAAGTTCCTATGTATACTAATGAAGCTATTGCGGCTCTTCCAATCAAAGATAAATCCATCTTAGATACTAAGTATTTGTATTATGCTATGAGTGTTCTTGATTTTAGAGGCATCACAGATCGTGCTGTTATGGGGGAAACACTTAATAAAAAAAAGTTAGAAATTCTTAAAATACCTCTACCTCCCCTAAAAGCACAAAAACGCATAGCAGCAATACTAGATAAAGCAGATGAAATAAGACGCAAGCGCCAGAAAGCAATAAAATTAACGGAGGAGTTGTTGCGATCGCTCTTTTTGGAGATGTTTGGCGATCCTGTTACTAATCCTAAAGGATGGGAAGTTTTTAAATTAGGGAATTTAGTTAATATCAAAGGTGGTGGAACACCTGATAAACGGAATCTAGATTATTGGGGTGGTGATATTCCTTGGGCTTCAGTTAAAGATATAACTTCATTAGAGTTAGAAAATACACAAGACTTTATTACAGAAGAAGGAGTTAAAAATAGTTCTACTAATATTATTCCAGCAAATACTGTTTTAATTATTACTAGAATGGCTGTAGGTAGAGTTTGTATCACTAAAAGAGATATAGCAATAAATCAAGATATAAAAGCTTTATTTTGCTCGGCTCAACTCTTACCTCAATATTTACTATTTTTTTTAGTGTGTTTTGCGAAAAATTTACAAAAGTATGAAAGTGGCTCAACAGTAAAAGGAATTACTCTAGATGTTATCAACCAGATTAAATTTCCTTTACCTCCTCTAAAAAAGCAGCAAGAATTTATTAATCAGCAAAATTATATAAAGTTATGTATTCAAAAAAGTAGGAAGAGTTTTAATCAATCTGACACTCTTTTCCAATCTCTACTACAAAAAGCCTTTCGAGGCGAATTATAATTTTTAAAGCCAAAGCCTGTAGGGGATGGTTTCCTAACCTACAGGCTAATCGTCAATCTCAAAAATGTTCTTGTTTATTCTCTCAATAATGTACGGTATTACTGTACATTTTAGCTGAAAAATTATCATGCTACATAAAATCAAAGCCGGAATCTAGAGGCGATCGCCTCTACATTGTAGGGTGCGAAACCTGAAATGTAACGCACCATTATGAGTTTATAATCCCATAAGCTCAAAATATTTGACTTCATCCTCGATAACTA
>NZ_JALKVM010000086.1:0-3344 GCF_057440575.1 Johannesbaptistia floridana | reverse complement strand
CGAATTGGGCAATTTTCTCTCAAGAAAGTTATGTTAATTCGTAGGTCTAATAAACGTAAGCGTTGTTTAAATTACGGAGGACTTTAGTCCTCCGTTCGCCTTTCCTCCCCGCCCTAAAGTTACGGGGATTCCAGGCTTTCAATTACTTTTGTTGAGAGAAAAAACCTTGCCCTCTTGGTAACTAAATTGTTAACTTATGTTATAACAGATATTTGGAAGCATAGTTCAATAGGCTAAAAATGCGACTATTTACTACAGTTGCTGGATTGCGATCTAGTTTAGCATCCCAGAAACCAAATGAGAATACTATTGGTTTTGTACCAACTCTCGGGACTCTACACCCGGGTCATTTAAGCTTAATTAAACGTGCTATAAGTGAAAATGATTTGGTAGTAGTCAGCGTTTTTGTGAATCCCCTGCAATTTGGTCCTGGAGAAGATTATAATCAGTATCCCCGACAGCTTGATTCTGATGCTAAATTATGTGCAGACTTAGGAGTAGATTTTCTCCTAGCGCCTTCACCAGATGAAATGGGAATCAACCCACAAGTAGGTAACCAAGAAACTACTATGGTTATTCCTCCAGTAAATATGACTAAAGTGCTATGTGGTCCTTTTCGACCTGGACACTTTGCGGGAGTGACTACCATTGTTACTAAATTATTGCAAATTGTTCAACCCCATAAAGCTTACTTCGGTCAAAAAGACGCTCAACAATTAGCGATTATTCGTCGTTTAGTCAAAGATTTAAAAATTCCTACAGTAATAAAAGCTTGTCCAATTGTTAGGGAAGTGTCGGGATTAGCTTATAGTTCTAGAAATAAGTATTTGAGTGAGAAAGAAAAACAAGAAGCCGCAGTATTGTATCGAAGCTTACAAAAAGCCGAATTAGTCTTCAATCAAGGAGAAAATAACGCAGCAAAATTAATCAAGATTGCCCAAACAGAATTAGCTACTGTTTCTAGTGCTAAAGTAGAATATTTAGAATTAGTTCATCCAGATACTTTAGAATCTGTAGAAAACATAGAGACAATAGGATTATTAGGAATGGCTGTGTGGATAGGTAAAACTCGTCTAATCGATAATATAATACTGCGAAGACGTCAACCAATTATTGCCATAGATGGACCTGCGGGGGCAGGAAAATCAACAGTAACTCGTCTTTTAGCCAAGGCTTTAAACTTACTATATCTAGATACAGGAGCGATGTACAGAGCCGTTACCTGGTTAATCATGCACTCAGGTATTGATTTAGAAGATACAGGGGCGATCGCCGAACTAATTAACGATGTTAACATAGAATTAATCCCAGAAAGCGATACCACACAATCAGGACAAGTTATTATTAATGGTTATGATGTAACCCTAGCGATTCGTACTCCCGAAGTTACTCAAAACGTATCTCGTGTCTCAGCTATCAAATTTGTACGCCACAAACTAGTTAATCTACAAAAACAATATGGCAAAAAAGGAGGTTTAGTCGCTGAAGGGAGAGATATTGGCACTAATGTATTTCCTGACGCTGAAATCAAAATTTTCTTAACCGCTTCCGTGGAAAAACGTTCTCAAAGAAGATTCCAAGACTTTCAACATCAAGGGATTGATGTCAATATCGAAGAATTAGCCCGAGAAATTCAAGCTAGAGATGATTATGATAGTAAACGGGCTGTTTCTCCTTTGCAAAAAGCCCCAGACGCCACAGTTATTAATACTGATAATCTGACAATCCGTGAAGTTACAGAAAAAATTATGGATTTGTATCAAAAAATTTATCTAAGGGAATAGGGAATAGGCAAGCTTGGAATGCCCATAAGTTATGCGGCTACCAACCTCTACAGACTAAATTATGCTAAAAACAAGGTTTAAATAGATATAAGTGAGACAGGGCAAGTAATTCAGCTCAAGACATCTATCAAAAACTTAAATTCTTGCCCTGTCTCAGTTTTTGAAGATTTAGCATAGTTCACTCGGTAGCACCCATAGTACGAAAGCTCCGAACTTTTAAAGCTCTTTGTTAAGAATTTCAATAATATTAGGCATTGTGTCACATTTCTCGAAGACAACAATATCACACAAGTTCCCATTTTTATCTAAATTTTCTTGAACATTCTCATCTAAGTCTTCATAAAATTCTGGTCTGTCAACAATTTCACTACCATAACCAATAATGATAATCTTAAGTTCGTCCTGATTCTCTATTTTTTTAGCAGTTTGATCAACTAACTGTTTAAAGTCATTTTTATCACTTAGTTCTCCGTCAGTGTAAATAATAATAAATCCCCCTTGGTCAGGTCTCCGAGTAGTAAACCAGTCATCAATTGCTTGTTGAAGGGTAGGAACAATAAAAGTGTTACCATCAGGTTGATTTTCTTGAAAAAGATCAATAATTTGTGAATCATCTTGAACTATTGTACTAATACCCGGACGGTTTGGACTAAAGAAAGCAACTGTAACCTCATCACAAATTTTTTCTCCGTTCATTCCTTCCTGAGTGAGAATTCTAAAAACGTGGCCTTTTACTAGTTCTCGTAGAGCAATCCATCGCCTTTCATAAGCTAATTTAGGATCTCTATTGGTCATTGATCCACTTTGATCAATAAGCATATAAACTTTGCGATTATAAATTTTAAAACTAGGCATACTAAACCTCCTTAGCCTATTTAGTTGGTGCTTGATTCTAAGAATCAATTCATAAATAAGATTGATCAAATCAAAAATGTTGTTGATGACTTGACTAATCTTGATATTATATCAAGTTCGGGTGAATACTTACGATAAAAATGAGGTGAGGCAGGAGGCACCGAGGCAGGAGGCAGAAGGAAAGGAAGAAGTTATGAAGGTAGAACTTTATCATAACTAATTAAACGGACATGATATTAACAGCTCTCATTGTACCATACTCTCATTACTTATCTAGTATTTTAGTATATACAAAAATACAACAAAAACTTTGGCTGTTTTTACTATTCTGTTAAAAAATCAACATAAGTTAGGATCATTGGAAAGCAAGATGTAACCCATAATGTTCGGATAAAGATTCTTAGCTAATTTTTTTTAAAAATTTTATCCTACAAAATACTCAATAATCAGTCTTAAATTGTATTTCTTCCATTGGCTCACATCTTCCACCCGTACTTATGTACTAAATTAACCTCAGAAAAAGTTCATTTCTCTTTTACCCCCCTAAGATCTTGCAAAGGTTAACCAATTTTTAAGCGTTTAGCATTAATTCTTTAACTCATTACTTCAAAACTTCAAGACTTCAAAACTTCTTACTTCAAGACTTCAAAGCTTAGTACTTCAAGACTTCAAGACTTCTTACTCGTTACTCATTACTCATTACTC
>NZ_JALKVM010000085.1:0-24606 GCF_057440575.1 Johannesbaptistia floridana | reverse complement strand
ATTTAAGCATATTACCATCCCATTGAGATATTTGATTGCCACAGGTTTCATCTTTTGCTCCTACTACAAATACCTTGCCTCTAGGCACACAAACTCTTATAGTACTTGTTTTTAACCGAGCTATCTTTCTTTTTAAATGTTCTACATAACGCTTTTTATTATGAACTAAGAAACGAAGATGGTTTAGGTTAGTATTTTTATATTTTAAAGAAGTGGACAAAGGCATTTTACAGCTAGTTCGGGAATTTTGCCAATTAGGTACCTTTTTTCCTTTTACTTTTTTAGTTTTAGCGTAAAATTTATTGGTTTGTTTAATTAGTTTTGTTTTACGTTTTAACCAAGTCTGTGCTGAATATAATTTACCTTTTAGTTGTTTTATATAGTCTTTTCTACACTCAATTGCTGAACCTACTTGTCCTTGGGCGTCTGCTATTATTCCATTGGCGTGACGCTTTAAAAGTTGGTATTTATTTTGTAAGTAACTGTTCCATTTTGATTGGTCAAACTTTACTTGATTTAACCATTTCTTTTTGATGGGACAATAATAACCTAGACAATTTATTAAATGATTTACTGTTTCACAAACTGCTTCTCTATAAATAGGCTCATAAGCTGTTAAAAACATCTCAAAACTAGTAAAGCCCAAAGCATTTAACTCGTTTATTGGTGTTGGCAATCCTTTGACATAACTTAGGGTATTAGATTTTTTTATCACCATCATAAACAACCACTTAAGTACTAAGATTATATCATTGCTAAACAATAGTTAGTCTATATTTTCTCTAGTAGCGCACTAAACGACTTATAATCAAGGGGTAAAACACAGTAATTATGTCTCAATTATCCCTTTGTCTCTAATTGTCACCGACTAAAAATTACTCATTATTGCTATTTAGCTAATCAAATGAGCAAGTTTTAGCAGTAATGAGTAGATATTTTTCAACTGTTTTTAGCCCCGGCGTTTAACCTGTTGATTGGTAACTTTTTCTAAGCGTGCCACGGTATCTGCGTCAAGAACGCTGTTTTGACTAGCAACTTGGGCTTTATAAGCTGATACTCTCTTACCTTTACTAGCCTCTTCTAATTTAGAGTCAATTAATCCTTTTACTTCAGGATGCTCCATGGCGCCTCTAGCTTTAAGAGATTTGAGGTTATTAATCACCTCACTAGGAGTCATCGAGTTAATTAAAGCCACTAAGACGGTAGGAGTGAGTTGTTTAACAGCACCAATAGCGATAGTATAGGGAAGTTTAAACTCTACAATCAAGCGTGCTTGTTCGTTGGAGCTTTCAGCTTTAGCCAGTTGTTTTAAGGCATCGGCTAGAGAACCTACGGGAGGTTGGTTACGGAATAGTATATCGTTGGCCCGTTCACCAGGTTTAATATGCAAAGAGGCATATAAGTGTTTTATCGCTTTACGTCCTCGCAAGGCGGCGCGGTCAAATTGTGCTGGATTACCTTCTCTTACTTTGAGATACTGTTTCACTGCTGTTCGTGTGGAACGGGGTACTTTGTTGCAGTGCTGTTTCATAAAGTCAATAATCCGCGCTACTTGGTAGGGTGGTAATTTTTGTAGTAATATAAAACCTGCGTCTCGATGTTCTGGTAATGTACTGGTTAACAGGTGGGCAATAAATACTTCTTGGTGATCCCGTACATCTCCATTTTTTTGATACCAAACCCCTAAATGTCCGTAAAATATTGGATCTAGTTCCACCATTAGTTGGTGAATTTCTGCTACATCTTCTAGTTTACGGTGAGGAGTGGTCAGCAAACTGTTTAACATTTCTAAACGCAAGTCTCGCTCTGCGTTGTTCATCTTCTTTTCTCCTCAATTTCAAAATATTGCTCTTGTTTATTGAGTGAATGTAATAGCTAGGCCGAGTCTGCGATCGCCATTGATTTTGTAGCTAATAATAAATCCCCTCTCCCTGCTCAGAAGCTCCGGTGCTCCCTGCTTTTCCTCACCATTTTCTTTGTCAAGAACGAAACAGCCCTGGACCCGTAAGGGGGTATCTCGTGCAAGTTAAAAAAGCTGTTGTTTCATAGCAGGATTTGAACCTGCGACATTCTGATTAGCAGTCAGACGCTCTACCACTGAGCTAGTATGTAAGCTTTTTGAGTTGGGGCACGAGATTAATAATATTTATGGCGTACAAGTCAATAAAGCTTTAAGTTTATTAAAGCTGCTCTACCAAATGAGCTACATCCCCATAGTGGGGATGGTGGGACTCGAACCTACTACCCGCATTATGTATGTAAGCTTTATTAGTTAGGATACGCTCAATAACAGTGATGAATTAGGGTAACTCGTGAAAGTTAGAAAAGCTGTTTGTTGTTGATTTAGCAGGAATCGAACCTGCAAGGGGCTGATTTTAAGTCAGTTGTCAATCCATAGTATGTAAGCTTTTCTGGTTAGGTCACGAATTTATATAATTCTTTTTACCCGTAGACGGCTTCAGGACGAATGACTATATCCCCACTCGGTCGATAGTCTACTACATAAGATGAGAGCTGGTTTTCACTAATATCTAAAAATCTTGATACTTTGCCCTTCACCTTTTTACTATTCATGCCTTTTCTTATATTTATTTGATTTTCTGTAACGTCGAAGGAACGACCTTCATATCTAATGTGTATCATCTTTTTCTCCTCTTTGAATGGAGTTTTGGTAAAGGGTGAAGTTTTTTTGCCTTTTGTTTTGTTCGTTTTTTTACTATAACATCTATTTTGAAAAAATGCAAGAATAATTTTATTTTTTTTTGCTATTTTTTTGTTTAATATAGTTATAGCTTTAATCTTAAACAAGGCAGGTTAAATTGTTAGTTATATCTGGTGTTTAACCAGTAATAACTAGCTTTTTCGACTAATTGTTATCTTTAATTTATAAGAACATCTTTAATGTCATTATATTTATTAATTTAGTTATGCCATATACTTCCTTTCCTTAAACTAAAATATTAAGGAATTTATTTATGACTTCACTATCTCTAAATATGAGTATTTAGAGCTATGTTCTTAAATTAAAGCATTAATCAATCGTTGATTTATTTAATAACTTTGATTGCTTCTTAGATTGAATTTCCTCTAGATAAGCTGTTTACTTTTTGAGTCAATTTTTACCTCAACGAGTTTTTAAACATGGTTATGTTAACACCATGCAATTAGCTGGCGTTACATTCAAGCTAAAAAATAAGGTTACAAACCCTGCTTTAAGGCGTGAAACGTATTAAAAACTACATTTTTTGTTTCAAGCTCATGATTAAAGGCTTGGGTATTTCCGAATTCCCAATTTTAGAGTTAACCTTTTCTTTTTTTTTAAATACTTTCTTAAATACAGTAGAAGCTGTATTTTCTCTAAATGCTAAATATTAGACTATCAATATTAAAGCCTAAATTAGAGCCTAAAGTGTAAGATGGCTGCTTTTTCAATCCTAAATTACTTATAGATTCTATTCTTACTAGTGTTTTTTTCGATTCTATTTTGATCATCTTTTCCTCCTCTTCATGGAGTTACCGTGAAAGTGCAGCTTTTTACTTTACTAAGCTTCGGTTACTGATTACTATTGATTTATGTATTTTTTACCATAACACAGTTTTTTTGAAAAAGTCAAGGAACAAAATTTGACTTTGCTGAATTATGGTTGATCAAGCTAAAATGTGCTGATACTCATATCTTGCATTACTACTTTTATACTAAATTATTTTAGTACAAAAGTACTGGTACTTTGCTCTAAGTATACTCAAATTTTAGGTATCAATTTGTAGGAAGAGATATTGCGAGCAGCGATCGCTGTTAATCCTTGTATTAATTAATTCTGTATAATATTTTGCTTTTTATAATTTGAGTTAACTATGAAACCTCTGTTACTGTTAATTTTAGTCATATTGACCTGGTCAAATTTCTTCGCTTTACCTGCTTTGGCTAAAAACTGTTATCAATATCAAGAACAGACAATCTGTATTACTAATATCGAAAGAAGTGCTAAATACTATTGGCAATACAAGGTAGATTTATCTATTGATGAAGATAAACAACGTAGAACAATTTACGATTGTCGTCAACAAACTAAGCGGGTAAAAAATCGGGATTTTATCAGTTTTAAGCCAGGAGATGTTGGTTATTTTATTTGCTCACTTTTTCAATAATAATGTCTTAATGCTTGTTTTATGCTACAAACTAAATAGGGTGCATCAGTATTAGTAGGGTGCGTTAGGGGGAAGCCCGTAACGCACCAGACATAATCTTGTAAAATCAACTAAAAAACCCTATAAACAAATTTTATGAATTCATCAGAGAATCTTAATTTACCGGAAGTATTAAAGCCTTATCGCCCTGCGATCGCCAATACTATAAAACCCTATATCAGAATAAACGCCACTCCAAATTCTACCCAATTGTGGCAAAGCAAGTTTGGTGGGTATCCCTATTTACCCAAAAATATTAATTATCCCACCAATAGTGAGGGAAAGTTGCTACAACTTTTAGCACAACTTAACTTTAGTGAGATTCCTCCCTTAGAGAATTTTCCCCCTCAAGGAATTTTGCAATTTTATATTGATGGCAATGACGATTTATACGGAGCAGATTTTGATAATCCAACTAATCAGGATGGTTTCAAAGTTCTCTATTTTGAGAAAATCGAAGAAAAAGATGATAATTTAGTGACAGATTTTAGTTTTTTGTTGAGACAAGACAAAGATCCTGCATACTCTCCACCATTAACTGGTGAATTTGCTCTAACTTTTAGTCATTGTTATTCACCCATAACTATAAGTGATGGAACTTTTGAGAAATATTTTCCTAATTTCAATGATGACAACTTACTAAAGCCCTACTATCGCTGGTTTGTTGATCAGGGTTTTTGGATCGAAGGCAGACAGCACCAGCTAGGGGGTTATCCTGATTTCACCCAAGAAGATCCGCGATTTAATCCAGATTACCAAGATTATATCTTACTTTTACAAATTGATTCAGACTATGGTTATCCTTTAGGACATGATATTTGTTGGGGGGATGCAGGAATTTGTAACTTTTTTATTAAACCTGCTAATTTAAAAGCTTTGGATTTCTCGGATATTCTCTACAATTGGGATTGTTGTTAATCTGTATTATTATCTGCGGGATCTAACAAGTAGCGATCGCTAATTGTGATGTTGATTAGCATAACAAAACGGCACTTATCAAGACATTAGTATCAAAATAGATGAGTAGGTTGGGTTGAGGTATCGAAACCCAACACCATCCCTAATTTGATCATTTATACCCAAGAACAAAACACTCCCCCACCTCAAGGCGTGAGAATGTTTTGTCTACAAAAGTTACATAAAATTAGGTTGATGGCGAATCAGATTCAAGTATTCTTCTCTAGTTTTTTGGTCTTCTTGAAAAACACCTAACATAGCGCTAGTTACTGTCCAAGAACCAGGTTTTTGCACTCCTCGCATTACCATACACATGTGGCTTGCTTCTAAGACTACTGCCACTCCTTGGGGTTCTAATACTGTTTCTATTGCTTCGGCAATTTGACGGGTGAGACGTTCTTGTACTTGTAATCTACGAGAGTACATCTCGACAATACGGGCCAATTTACTTAAACCAATAACTTTTTGATTAGGAATATAGGCGACATGGGCTCTTCCCATAAAGGGCAACATGTGATGTTCACACATACTAAAAAAGTCAATATCTCTGACTAGGACCATTTCGTTATGTCCTTCGTCAAATATCGCTCCATTTACTAAAACTTCCAGAGATTGGTTATAGCCTTGGGTTAAAAATTTTAAGGCTTCAGCTACTCTTTTTGGGGTTTTGAGTAGCCCTTCTCTTTGAGGATTTTCTCCTAAGTTTTCTAAGATAACCTCTACTGCTTCTGTGAGGTTAGTGGTTGCCTGTTCTGGATTTTCTAGAAGTTTAGATTTATTCTCAGAGTTATTCTCAGATTTATTCTCACCGTTGTAAACAATAGTACGGTCTGGTCTACTTTCTATTTCTTTTTTAGTTTGGTTTTGATTGAAAGCAGTAGATTTTGAGGGTGAGAAGTTAGATCCGTTAGAAGAAGCTATGGTCATAATTGTTGTTGATTTAGTTCGTCGTTAAATTTGGGTAAAATTTTTGGTGTTTATAGTGCTCCAGCACTCGGTGTCAGGGTGATTTCTTCAATCATTGCTCCTAGGGGTAGGGTTGCGGCTTGTAAAATTGATTGAGCTACAACTTCTGGAGTTAACATTAAAGAGCGATTTAAATCTGCCTTGACTGTTTCTGTATCCCATATAGGTGTGTTCACTGCTCCTGGTGATATAGTCATTACTCGTATACCATGAGCTTTTTCTTCAGCAGCTAGAGTTTTAGAATAGGTAATTAAACCGGATTTGCTAACTGCGTAAGCCCCCCAACCAGGAAAGGAGGAGTGAGCGGCAATTGATGCCACGTTAATTATGGTCCCCCCGCCTTGTTGACGCATTATGGGTACTAAAGCTTGAGTACACTGAAATACACTAGTTAGGTTTAAGTTTAAAATTTCTTGCCACTCAGACAGACTTGTTTCTGCTAGGGGATTGGTATAACCCATCCCAGCATTATTCACTAAAATGTCTATTGGTTGACATTCCGTGGCAATCTCTCTCATTTTTTCTTGAACATGTTCTATTTCTGCTAAATCCAGGCTATAGGCTTGAGCTTTCACCCCTAAGGCTTCTGCTTCTTTTACTACTGCCTCTAACTTGTCTAGAGAGCGACTTACAAGTACTATATTTATGCCTGAGCGAGCAAAGGCTATTGCTGTTGCTTTCCCTATGCCACTACTTGCCCCAGTAATTATTGCTGTTTTTTCTTGCTTTTTACTAGAATTCATGGTATGATCATAATTTATATTAGTTTTTACCATGAGTTGTTTTTAAATAACAGCAAGGGTTTTTGCCTTGACATTGTCTAGGGTAAACACAGTTGTTTGATTTGGTGTTTAAAAACATGAACAAAGTTAAATAGTTTGGGTTAGTTCTAGATTGGTGTCTTAACCAATTTATGATTGTTATTCTACTGTATCCAGGTGGATTTTCTACAGGGGCATCATTTCTCGTAGCTTTAATAAACCTATTAAATGAACCCCTCGATAATTATAGCATTGTTAGTTAATTTCACCAAAAATTCCTAAATTGCGAAACTTTTGATAACGCAATTCTTTTCTTTGTTCCCCCGTTAACTTAAGCAATTCCTCTAGGTTTTTGATTAAAGCTTCCTTGAGTATGTTCGCCGTGCCAATGGGGTCCCTGTGAGCGCTTTTATAACTTTCTGGCAGAATTGTATCAATAATTCCCAATTCTTTTAAGTCCGTGGCTGTTATTTTTAAAGCGTTACAAGCTTGTTCAGATTTACTTACATCTTTCCAGAGAATTGCGGCACAAGCTTCAGGAGTTGCTACAGTGTAAACTGAGTGTTCAAACATCAACAGGCGATCGCACACACCAATTCCTAAAGCCCCCCCGGAGCCTCCTTCACCGATAACTGTGGCAATAATGGGTACATCTAGGGTAAACATTTCTCTAAGATTATAGGCTATAGCTTCTCCTTGACCTAATTTTTCTGCTTCTACTCCTGCCCAGGCCCCAGGTGTATCAATAAAAGTTACAATCGGCATATTGAAGCGATTGGCGTGTTCCATCAAGCGAATTGCTTTACGATATCCTCCTGGGGAAGCCATACCAAAATTCCGCACTACATTATCTTTAGTATCTCGACCTTTTTGGTGGCCTATAATCATTACTGGGCGACCTTGTAAACGTCCTACTCCTCCTACTATAGCTGGGTCGTCGTATCCCGAGCGATCGCCATGTAGCTCTATCCATTCATCTGTGATCATTTGAATGTAATCTAGAGTACTTGGACGTTTTGGATGCCGAGCAATTTGTAATTTTTGTGCTGCTGTCAACGAGCCAAATATTTCTTCTCGTAAAGAATCAGCTCGTTGGCGTAAATCATTCACATCTTTTAAGACGTCTATATTGTTATCCCCTGCTAGGGTTTGAATTTCATCAATTTGTGTTTCTAACTCTAGCAGAGGTTTTTCAAACTCCAGAACAAAACCACGATTTTTTGATTTCGGCATTATTTTTTAGACTTTATTTTTTTGACTCCACAGAATAATTATTTCTAGGTTATTGGTTCAAACCCGTGTTTTCGGGAAAATTCCCCAATTTTGTCCATTTTTTCCACAGTTATCTGATTACGTCCCCAGGAAAAATTAGTATAGCACTGCTCAAACTCCAATAACATCGCTTCAGCGAAGCAAGCAAACATTTGACGGGCGGGAGTATCCATGCTGACGATTTCCATAATTTTCCAATTAATATCCAAAGAGTGCTCCACTATGCCACCTTTTACTATGGTAATTTCTGGATGCTGTATTTTTGTTCCCAAATTTTTCGGATAACCGCCATCAATAATCAAGCAGGGTTTAGATAATTTTTCTACATCAATATCTAAACTTTTCGGTATACTCGCTACCCATACAATAATATTAGCATTAGCCAAGGCTTCTTCTAGCTTAAGAATTTTCCCTCTGCCTAATTCTGCTTGTAAAGCTTTGAGACGCTCTTGATTACGAGCTACTAAGTATAAATCCGCCACATTGGTTTTTTTCTCTAACCACCGACAAATAGCGCTGCCGATATCTCCGGTTGCCCCCACTACAGCTACTGTAGATGAGGGTAAGTCTATGGCTAGTTTTTTTGAGATTATTTCTATTTGCTTAGCTATTACATAAGCTGTATGAGTGTTGCCTGTAGTGAAGCGTTGAAAATCTAATTCTACATTTCTTACTTGTTTATTCTCCCTCAGATTAAATTCTTCAAAGATAATCGAAGAAAAACCACCCAAAGCTGTAATTTGCAAATTTTGCTTTTGAGCTAAAGCCATGGCGTTTAGTATTTTTCTGATTGCCGCTTTGACGCGACGGTTTGCCAACATTTCTGGTAAAAAGAATGATTCTACATATTTTCCTTCTATAGTTTTACCAGTAATACTTTTGACTGTAAACTCATCTATTATTTGTGGTGGAGCTGAGCACCAAAAATCTAACTCTCGGGAGGCATCTTTGGGATAACCATATTGTTCAGCTACTGAACTTGCATATTCTAAACTGGTGAGATGACCAATAAGACCAAACATTTATAACTTAGACTCAAAAAAAAACTAAAGCTTTTAAAGATATTAACCAAAAATTGGTTAGCCTGCCTAGAAAACCACTAGAGTTTCTAGACAGAGAATTTCTACAAACTGTTTAAGCAGCTTTTAAACCATGGGATGACATTCTCATGATTTCACGAGTGTTAAACCCAATATTGCTCAAGGCTTCTCCATAACTAATCATAAAGTCTTCAACGAGAGCATCTTTTTCCATACTTAGAGTGGCTGCGTCTGCTTCTACTTGGTTAAGCATTTGCCAAACTAGGGGGAGATTTTCTTGGTTAGCTGTTTCAATTTCTGCCTTCACCGTGTCGAAGTGCTTTTTCAGCCATTCTTCTCCGAAATTCAGATGAGTATATTCATCTTGTACCACGTTTTCAGTAATTTTACGAGCAAAGGGATCTGCCACAGGAATATATAGGTGATAGGCTGCGATCGCAAACGCTTCAATAATCAAGCCTTGGATTACAAAACAGGTTGCTATTTTTCCCTCTGCTGCTGCCTTTTGAAAGTTTCCGTGTAATTTAGCAAAAAACTCTTTCGCGTAATCCATATCTGGATTTACTTCTAGATTGCGTCCACAGGATTGAAATCCTTTGGCATGACGTTTTTCCATTTTAGCTAAACGGATTAAATCTTCTTGGTTTTCTGGTAGCATTTCACCTAAGCTTATGTAATTGTTATAGGCTTCGTGTTCCCCTTCAATTACAATCCCGTTGATTCGACTGTAGGCATCTTTATATTTTGGATTATTGTAGTCCATTTCTGTACTCATAGTTAGTTCTGGCATAAGTTTTGTTTTTCTCCTGTTTTTTAGTTTTTTTGTTATGCTCAACTGAATCTTTAATTAATTTAGTTTATAGCTCTATTTCAATTCAGTTGTTAGCTTGATGACTAGAATCAGTCATCTTTTCCCCTGATTGAATTAAATCAAGGTCTTGGTGATGACTCTATAAGGACGGTCAGTTATTCTTTTGATGATTTGTGATCATAATAATATGTTTGAGAGCCAAAATAAACTTTTAACCTTAAAGATATCTTATTATAAGCATAATTGCTACTCTATATTAGATTCTTAAATCCTCTGTGGGAAAATCCGTCTCTAGACAAATTTCTAAATAAACACTAATCATCTGTTGAGCGATCGCCTGCCAACTATAGGTTTGTCTGGCTAATTGTTGGCCTTTTTTCGCTTTTTCAGCTCTTAATTCAGGATTATGAAGGGCCGTCTCTAGTTCCTTCGCTAAAGCTTCTACTTTCAACGGAATCACCCAACCTGCGTCTACAGCTTTGATAGCAGCAGAAATATAAACTTGTTCTGAGATTAATACTGGTGTGCCTACAGTCATGGCTTCAGCTACAGCAATGCCGAAATTTTCATAATAAGATGGCAAGACAAAAATATCAGCGTCTTGCAATAAAGCATATTTAAACTCCCCCTCTACAAAACCAGTTACGTGAGTACAATCAGCTAAAGATGATTGGCTAATTTTTTGTTTAATTCCCGCTTCATAGTCAGGATTTTGTGGATTACTCCCCGCTAAAACCCATTGAAAATCTTCTCCTTTTTCCTTGAGATGTTCTAAGGCACTAATCAGCAACTCTAAACCTTTTTTGGGATCTAATCTTGAAATGAATAAAATTAAATTAGAATCAGGAGCAATTCCTAACTGCTGACGTCCTCTACCTCTTGTGGGTAGTGTTTCTGGTACATTAACTCCTAGAGGAATAATTAAATCTTGGGTTTGACTGCCAAAACGTTCGGAGATTTCACATTCTTTTTCACTGGTAAAATGAACAGCAGTCGCATGAGAGAGATTATGTTTCTCCAACAACCAAGCATAAATTCGTTTCTGATACTTTTTTTTCTCTAAGTCCGCTGGGTCTAATGTGCCCAAGGGGCGTAAAATATAGGGTAAGTTTTTGAATCGAGCAATCATAGCCGCCGCAGTAGTTAACGGAGAAAAAAGAGCATGAATATGGGCAACATCGTAGTCATTGGCATTTTTAAACAGCCAATATAACAAGCTTGGAGAAAATTTATATCTTCTCCAGGGAAAACAGGAAAAATAGATGATATCATAACCATCTTGAGTAATAGATTTGCCGAGGGGAACTTCTAGGGGAGGTTGGCCCTTATCTCCATTACTATTAGTAGTTAAGATAGTTACTTGAATACTGGCCTCGGCTAAAGCTTTACTAAGACCCAAAACCATTTGACTTGGGCCACCATAAACTAAAGAAATAGAAGGAACAATTTGAAGAATACGCACGCTCGTTAAAACCAAGACTTTTTGGGTTAAAATACAGTTAGTTAAATCTATGTGCTTTCTTGAAGCTAAAACAAAAATTTTAAAACACCTCTATGCCGTTGAACATATTAATATTTTTTTTCATTTTATCGGAAATTATATATATTTTGCTATGTATAGCTTTATATAAACTTCAAAATCGCTTGATTTTTTCTCCTCAGGCAATTGTAGAAATTACCCCAGAAGACTTGGGAATAGTCTATGAGGATGTCTGGCTAGAAGTCAAGAACACCTCTGAGGAAAGTAAAAATTTGCTAAGGGAAAAATTTCACGGCTGGTGGCTACCTAATTCAAATAGTAATAATATTCTCTTATATTTACATGGTAATGGAGCAAATATTGGAGCTAATTTAGGAATTGCTAAAAATTATTATAAATTGGGATTTTCAATTTTGATGATTGATTACCGAGGCTACGGCATGAGTGAAAGCAAGTTTCCTACAGAAGCAAGAGTATATAAAGATGCTCAAGTAGCATGGGATTATTTAGTAGAAACTAGGGGATTTAAAGCCAAACAAATCTTTATCTATGGTCATTCTTTAGGGGGTGCTATAGCCATTGATTTAAGTGTGCGAAAACCAGAGGCGGCGGGTTTGATTGTTGAATCTTCTTTTACTTCCATTGAAAATGTAGTCAGTTATTATGGGGGAATTTACCGTTTCTTCCCCATTAGACTCATACTCAATCAACGTTTTGATACTTTGAGTAAGGTACCACTATTAAAAACTCCTGTTTTGTTTATCCATGGAAGTGAAGATAATATTGTTCCAACTTATATGAGTGAAGAGTTATATGAAGCGACTACTAGTCCTAAACAGTTAAAAATTATTCCTGAAGCAGGACATAATGATGTAGTATCAGTAGCTAGAGAAGAATATCTAACTACTGTTAAAGACTTTTTAGTTTTAGTCAAGGGTTTAGCCGCATCTTCTAGCTAGAATTGATGGCTGTTAACTTAGGAACAAGAATAACATCAGTATCGGTCATGGTTAAGTATCCAATACCAAGAAAGTCTCCAGAAGAACTAATAACTTTTACAGTAGAATTATCTAAAGTTGTGGAAGTATTGTTAAGGGATATCTTCTGTCCGTTACCCCAAGCAAAGATTAAATCGGGAGGGAGAAAAACAGAAGGAAGATTATCTAAAGCCGTAACTGGAGAAATCGGCATGAAAGTACCAGACTCCACCTGGGCGGCTAAATCAGTAAAACTGAGGCTATCGGTGAGAGAAAAACCACAACTTTGAGTACGAATTAAAGAAGCTGTAGTAGCACCGCAACCTAAGATATCACCTAAATCTCTGGCGATCGCCCGAATATAAGTACCCGGTCCACAGGCGATGGCCAATTCTACTTCAGGAAATTCTCCGGGATACCAGTTTAAAACCTCTATTTGAGTTACAGAAACATTTCTCACGGGCACATCCACTGTTTCCCCTTTTCTTGCTAATTCATAGAGTCGTTTTCCTCCAACAGAGATAGCACTATAGGCAGGAGGAATTTGTTCTATATTACCGATAAACTGGGGTAAAACTGCTTTTACTTGAGACAAAGACAGATGATTAGGGGATTGTTGCTGAATAATCTCTCCTTCTAAATCATCAGTAGTAGTAGTTACCCCGAAGCGTACTTTTGCTTGATAAGCTTTGTGAGTGGGTAAGTAAGAAAGTAGACGAGTAGCTTTACCCACAGCTATAGGTAAAACTCCGGTGGCAAGAGGATCTAGAGTACCACCGTGGCCTACTTTTTTGGTTTTTAATAACCGTCTTACCTTAGCTACACAATCATGGGAAGTTAAACCCGAAGGCTTGTTTAAATTGAGAAAACCGAGCATTATCTTGTTATAAAAAGTTAGCCGAAGGACAAGCTAGAGATTTTCCTTAGAAGCGATCGCCCCTGAGATTCTTTCAATTATTGTATCTACAGGAATCACGCCTAAATCACCCGAAGTTCGAGTCCGAATACTCAAACTATCACTCTCTACCTCTTGGGCGCCTACTACCGCCATCACAGGTATTTTTTGTTTTTCAGCATTACGAATCATTTTGCCCAGTCTTTCGTTACTAGTATCTACTTCTGCACGAATTCCTAGGGGGAGCATTTTTTTCATCACCTCTTGAGCAAAGTCTAATTGTACATCACTTACTGGTAGAAGGCGTACTTGTACTGGTGCTAACCAGAGAGGAAAATCTCCTGAATACTCTTCTATCAGAATACCAATTAGGCGTTCTAGAGAGCCAAAAGGAGCGCGGTGAATCATTACTGGACGTTCTCTTGCTCCTGATTCGTTTACATAATCTAGTTCAAATCGCTCTGGTAAATTGTAGTCTACTTGTACTGTACCTAACTGCCATTCTCTTTCTAAAGCATCTTGGAAAATAAAATCTAATTTTGGACCATAAAAAGCTGCTTCTCCTGGAGCTTCAAAATATTCCATTCCCAGAGTTTGGACAGCGCGTCGGATAGCTTCTTGGGCTTTGTTCCAACTTTCTATAGGACCAATATACTTATCAGATTCCGGGTCTCGAAAACTTAATCTTGCTTTAAAATTACTTAGCTTTAAACTTTTAAAGACACTAAGAATTAAATCAACAACATTCAAAAATTCTGCATCTAGTTGATTAGGAGTTACAAACAAATGAGAATCATCTACTGTAAACCCTCTAACCCTGGTTAAGCCTCCTAACTCTCCTGATTGTTCATAACGGTATACTGTTCCAAATTCTGCTAAGCGTAGGGGTAAATCCCGATAGGAGCGCAATTCGTTTTTATATATCTGAATATGAAAAGGACAATTCATGGGTTTTAGCACAAAACCCCTCTCTAATTGGGCTTCCTCCACTGATTCTGCCATCATTGGGAACATATCCTCTTGATATTTTTGCCAATGTCCAGAAGTTTTAAACAGGTCTACTCTAGCAATATGAGGAGTAACTACAGGCAGATAGCCTCGTTTTAGTTGTTCTTGCTTGAGAAAATCTTCTAAAGTAGAGCGAACAATTGTCCCTTTAGGAGTCCATAGAGGTAAACCTGGTCCTACGGAATCTGTAAATATAAATAATCCCAGTTCTTTTCCTAGTTTACGGTGGTCTCTTTTTAAGGCTTCTTCTTTTCTCCGTTGATATTCAGCTAGTTGTTCTGGAGTTTCCCAAGCTGTGCCATAAATTCTCTGTAGTTGGGCTTTATTGGCATCACCTCGCCAATAGGCACCCGCCACTGTTTCTAGGGCGATAGCTTTACTATTTATTTCCCCTGTTGTTTCTAAATGAGGTCCGGCGCACAAATCCCACCATTTTTCTCCTAGGTGGTAAATTGTGATGGGTTCTTCTGTGATATCTGCTAGTATTTCCAACTTATAGGGTTCATTAATTGTTTTGATGCGGTTTTCTGCTTCTTCTCTAGAAACTTCTTCCCTAATTACTGGCAAATTTTGCTTAATAATTTTGACCATTTCTTTTTTGATGGCCTTCAGGTCTGCCTCGGTGATTGGTCTAGAGAGGTCAAAATCGTAATAAAAACCGCTTTCTGTCCAAGGTCCGATTGTTACTTGGGCTTCCGGGAATAACTTTTGCACCGCCATCGCCATCACGTGGGAGCTTGTGTGACGGATTTTCTTGAGTGAATCTGATTCGCTGGTGCGGGGGAGTTTTACTTGATTTTCTTGATGAGGAGAGACGGTTTGCATCAGTTATTTTATTAGCGACATCAATACTTATTATACTCAGATTTAACTATTTTTCTCAAAAGTTTAATCTAGTGGATAGATTGAAATAATTAGCTTCTTGTAAATAATTCAGATAAATTATCTTTGTTGAGAGCTATTTTTCCTCTACCACTAGATTTTTTATGCTTTTAGATTTTCTATAGCTGCTTCTAAAGAAGGCTGAAGAGAGAGAAACTTTTCTAAACGTACTAACTTTACTGTTTGAGTTACCCGAGCGTTAGTTACAATTTGTAAACTTCCATTTTCATTTTGGGCAGCTTTCACAAGTTGTACTAAGGCACCTAACCCAGAACTATCAATAAAATCGATTTGAGAAAGTACGAGAATAATATGGATTGGCCCTTTTTTGATACAGTTTGAGACTACTTTACGAAAAGTCGGCTCAGAAAAAGCATCAAGTAACCCGGTTAATCGAAATATTTGGTAATTATCCTGAACTTCGCGAGTCCCTCTAAGACTGACTGTCAGGTTTAGTTGTTCTGCAATAATTGCCTCCTTGTAATCACATTCTTTTATGAAAGAATATAGCAGGCTTGGGCAATAAACAAGCTACCATAACTTTTGTTTACTGCCATCGCTACTGCTCACATAATAATTGCTTAACCTAATATTGTAGCTTAGGGTGACTCCTTAGCTACGCATTAACTCAACAAAACGCTCAAATAGATAATCAGCATCATGAGGACCGGGACTAGCCTCAGGATGGTATTGTACGGAGAAGAATGGTAAACTTTTGTGACGTAAACCAGCGACTGTGCGGTCATTGAGGTTGAGATGGGTAATCTCTACATCAGGTCCGATAGAATCGGCTTCTACGGCAAAACCATGATTTTGACTGGTTATTTCTACTTTTTGTTGTGGTTTTCCGGCGGGTTGATTTAAGCCTCGATGTCCAAACTTCAGTTTAAATGTTTTCGCTCCCAAAGATAAGCCTAAAATTTGATGTCCCATACAAATTCCAAAAGTAGGTTTTTCTTGTTTGAGTAACTCTTTAGTTAATTCTACTGCTTCAGTGACGGCGGCCGGGTCTCCTGGTCCATTAGATAAGAAAATACCATCAGGATTATATTTAAGAATTTCTTCTATAGGTGTGCTTGGAGGAACAACCACTACTTTACACCCGTAACTAGCTAAACGACGGAGAATATTTCTTTTTATCCCAAAATCAATGGCTACCACTGTTAATTTTTTCTGCCCATCTTCAGATTTAGTCTGACTAAATTCCCACTCTGAATTGGTATTTTCTTCCCATTCATAAATTTCTTGAGTGCTTACTTGTTTGACTAGATTTAAACCTGCCATGGATGGAGCGGCTTTTACTTGTTTTAATAATTTGCTTGGGTCTAATTCTTCAGTAGAGATTCCCCCATTCATAGCTCCTACAGAACGTATTTTACGAGTTAAAGACCGGGTATCTAAACCATAAATACCAGGAATTTGGTATTTACTTAAATAATCGGGTAAAGATGCAGTAGAACGCCAATTACTGGGACGTTTAGCAATATTTCGACAAATTACCCCTTTAACATGGGGACGGGTTGACTCTTCATCTTCTGGGTTAACTCCAGTATTTCCTAATTCAGGATAGGTGAAAATGACAATCTGACCTTCGTAACTAGGATCTGTCAGGACTTCTTGATATCCGGTGATGCCTGTATTGAAGACTACTTCCCCAATGGTAGTTCCTTGATGACCAAAGGAGAAGCCTTGATATGAGCTACCATCGGCTAAAACTAATAGAGCTGGTATAGCTTGTGATCTCGACATAAGTAATTTTTTTCTTCGTTATTTCATTAAGTTAGAGAATAACAAATATTAGATACAAAATATGAAATATATTAAGCTCTCAAGACAATTCTCCCCCTCTACTGATCAATTTTGCCCACCCTACATGATGATTATATTAATTATAGGAGAATAAGGGCGATCGCTCAACTTTGTATTTATAGAGTTTTTCTACACAGTTTTAAAGTTTAATAACCCTGGGTTGCCGGCATCTTCTTCTTTAAACATATTACGCACTAAGATTGCCCAATGTTCTCCCTGAGGTAAAGTAGACTGAGTTACTTGTATAGGTATCTTTAACTGTTTTTCTCCGGCGAAGTCTACAGAAAAGCGTTTTACTTCTCCTCCTCCCTGTAAATAGGATAAACAAGGGGGTAAACACACATTTAGAAGTAAACCTGGTTGATATTCTTCTAAAGTTACTGTTAGTTCAAAAGAATCTCCGGGTTTGTAGCCTTGAGTTAAACTAAAACTACGGTGTCTGGGAGGAAATTCTGCTTTTACTGGAATATTACAGCTAAACTGGTGCCAATCTTCAGTAATGAAGTAGGTGACTTCAGCGATCGCACACCCAGAAACCACCTCTATATTTTCTATTGTTTCTGTCTCTGTTCCTATCTTCACTTCTTGGTTATTTATTTTTATAGTTGCTTCTCCTGAGGTAATATTTTTAGCTTTTAATTCACTCATCAAGGCAATCATCGCTACAGAATCAACGGTAGAGTAGAGACGACCATTTTCATCTAAAGATTTGGCTAATTCATTAGCTGTAGCTAGAACTAAGTCTATATCCTGTAGGTTTTGTTGGGTTTCGTGCCTCAACCCAACCTACAGGTTAGAAATTGGTGGTAATAAATTTATAAATGTTGTTGAATATAGTAATTAATTATTGATATGATAGTTGAGAGAGAAAGTGCGATCGCTTTTTACTTAGACCAAAGCACGCAAGTGCAAAAGTACTAAATTGGCCAACAGGCGAGAATCAATTTTTAAGGGGTTAGGATCAATTCTTTAACTCATTACTCATTACTCATTACTTATTACTTATTACTCAACCACCACAAGTAACTTTTGATAAAGATGCTTTGGTGTGAGTTTAGTGGTTTCGGTGGGTTTTTTGGTTCAAAAAAGTAAGTATAAATACTTAAAAAAACTCATTACTTCTTACTTCAAAACTTCAAGACTTCAAAACTCAACCACTACAACTACTAATATAATGTTGGGTTTCGTGCCTCAACCCAACCTACAGGCTACCTTCTTACTTCAAAACTCATTACTTCAAAACTCATTACTCATCTAGCGGTGCGTTACGGGCTTCGCACGCTTCACACCCTACTCCCCCTCTCCCTGCTCAGAAGCTCCCTGCTCCCCTCTCCCTGCTCCCTGCTTTGAAAGGCAAAGATGCAAGATATGAGATAAGGGGGCGATCGCCAAAAGATCGCCCCCTTAAAGACTTATTTGTTCAAATTGATGAAACTAGCTTTCTGGTGGATCAGAAATTTTACAACTTAAATATCCAGCTTTTTCAGAAAGACGTAAATTCTCAGCATAATCAACTGGGCAATCAATCACCGCAGGCACGTCTTGGGCTAAAGCAGTTTTTAGAGTAGGAATTAAATCATCGGCAGATTCTACCCGATAACCTTTTAACCCCATACTTTCAGCAAACTTGACAAAGTCAGGATTAGTAAAATCAATAAAGTTAGATTCTCCAAATTGATTAATTTGTTTCCAACCAATCAATCCATAACCATTGTCGTTGAAAATCAAAGTAACAAAAGGTGTGCCGATTCTCAAGGCGGTTTCTAACTCTTGACAATTCATCATAAAACCCCCGTCTCCTGTTACAGCCACCACCTTTTGTTCAGGCTTAACCAATTTAGCAGCAACTGCGCCAGGGATAGCAATTCCCATGGCAGCGAATCCATTGGAAATAATACAAGTATTGGGACAATCACAGTGATAGTGTCGAGCCATCCACATTTTGTGGGCACCTACATCAGAAATAACAATATCTTCAGGCCCCATTACTTGTCTTAAATCGTAGATAATTTTTTGAGGTTTAATGGGAAAACCAGTATCATTGGCATATTGTTCATAGTTTTGAACAATCTCAGAACGTAAATTAGAGGCTATAGAAGGTTTCATTACTCGGCGCTCTGCTCTTTTGAGTAACTCCAACAGAGAATCAGAAATATCACCAACTATTTCTACTAAAGGTATATAACTACTGTCAATTTCCGCGGGATTAGCGGCAATATGAATTATTTCAATTTTACCGTCAGGATTCCACTTTTTCGGAGAGTATTCGATTAAATCATAGCCAACGGCGATTACTAAATCGGCACTCTCGAAGGCACAGCTAATATGATCTCTTTGTTGTAACCCCACTGTCCACAAAGCTAGAGGATGAGTGTAAGGAATTGCTCCTTTTCCCATAAAGGTATTAGCTACAGGAATTTGTAGTTGGGTGGCAAATTCTGTTAAAGCTTCAGCAGCATTATTTCTAATCGCTCCATTTCCTGCTAAGATTAGGGGATTTTTAGCCTTTGATATGGCTACAGCCGCTTTATTGAAACTGCGAAACGAAGCATAAATTTTTTCTCGTTCATCTTGACCTAGGGGAGTACCCTCTGCTTTCATTGCCGCAATATTCTCTGGTAAATCTATATGCACAGCACCAGGCTTTTCTGATTGAGCGATCTTAAATGCCTTACGAATTATTTCGGAAGTAGTGCTTGGGCGTACTATTTGTCTGTTCCATTTTGTAACTGGAGCGAACATAGCTACTAAATCTAGATACTGATGAGACTCTATGTGCATCCTGTCTGTCCCAACTTGTCCAGTAATTGCTACTAATGGTGCCCCATCTAAATTGGCATCCGCTACTCCTGTCATTAAATTTGTCGCTCCTGGACCTAGAGTTGACAGACAAACTCCTGCTTTACCCGTTAAACGTCCGTATACATCAGCCATGAAAGCGGCCCCCTGTTCGTGACGTACTGTAATAAAGCGAATTGAGGAGTTTTTTAAAGCTTGTAGTATATGTAGGTTTTCTTCTCCCGGTAGTCCAAATACGTACTCTACTCCCTCATTCTCTAAACATTGAACTAATAATTCTGCTGTGTTCAAATCCCCCATGCTAGTAACTCTCACATTTTTGTTTTTGTTTGATTGATATATTTCTTTAGCTTAACTTAAATCACTACTTTAGGCTTGCTCATAGTTTATGATACAAATAACTCTTTTCTTAACAAAAGTTAACTTAAAAATGGCTCAAGTTTAAAATTTCATGGAAAAACTTTAATTTTTTTTGCTAAAATTTAAGATAAATTAACTATTAAATCAGTTTATTAGAAGGAGAAACCATGGCAGGACTTTTTGGTTTATTTGGTGGTAAAGCCAAAGATGACAAAAATAAGGCGAAACAAGTAAAACCTAGACAACCACAACCCAGAAGAGAAGCTTTCTACTTAGATCCAGATGATGCTAAAACAATGGGTAATACTGAGTTTATGCGCAAACGGAATAAAATTAGAAGAACATTTCCTAAAACCAAGTCAAGGGAAGCAAGTGAGTTCGTTCAAGAAATCTCCTCTATAGATAAAATAATCGATAAAGTACCAAACAAAAATCAGTCTAGTTTTGAGAGTCAAACTACAACTAGTTTCTCTTCTACAAACAATACACAGCCTCAAGAAAAGAAAGAAGATACCAACTTTTCAGCAAAACGCCGTAGTGCTGACACAAGCATGGACTTTTTCCGCAACATGGCTAAAGATCTCAAAAAATAAGTTATATAGCCTTTTTAAGGCTGGTGAGGTACAGAGGTTATCCTTTTGAGGCAGAAGGCACCGAGGCACGGAGGCAAGAGAGTTAGGTACAACCTCATGAGTCCGAAAAATGTTATATAGGGTCTATATAACTAATAGGAGCGATCTCTACTATTTATAGCTCTATCGATTTTGCGTCTACAAATCAGTAGTCAGGATTGATAGAGTTATAGTTAGTAAGATTCTCTCGCGGGAGAGGAGAATTAGAAAATAAGAAAAAATTAAACAAAAAATTATGATATATTAAATCATGAATATGGCTTCAGTAGAAGCTTAACTTTTATTAAATATTAAAGAGTAATATTATTTGATGTTATTTACTCCAGAGAAAATTAAATTTGGTACCGATGGCTGGAGAGGTGTAATCGCGAAAGATTTTACCTTTGAGCGCGTAGCTAGACTAGCACCGATAGCAGCACAAGTATTAGCAGAAAACAATAATCAAAATTCACAATCTAGAACAATAATAGTAGGGTATGATCGCCGTTTCCTAGCAGAGAAGTTCGCTCAACTAGCAGCAGAAGCAGTACAAGCTTCGGGATTTGATGTATTATTAGCGAAAGATTATGCTCCGACACCTGCTCTGAGTTGGGCAGCAAAAGAATTTAAAGCCTTGGGAGCATTAGTATTGACAGCTAGTCACAATCCCCCAGAATATCTAGGTTTAAAGGTAAAAGGAGCTTTCGGAGGCTCTGTATCCCCTACAGTAACAAAAAAAATAGAAGCAATCTTAGCAGAAAATCCAGTACCTCAAACTAGTAATCCAGGTAAAATAGAATTATTCGATGCCTGGGAAGGATACTGTCAAGAATTAAGACCAAAAGTAAATATAGAAAAAATACAAGCAGCCTTAAACTCAGGAAAAGTTAAAGTATTTGCAGATGTAATGCACGGCGCCGCAGCAAGTGGTTTAGTAAGATTACTGGGAGAAAAAGTAACAGAAATAAATAGCAATAGAGATGCTCTTTTTGGAGGAGGAGCACCTGAGCCATTGCCACGTAACCTAGCAACGCTATTTAGGACTATAAAAGAAGCTAGAAGCAAAAACCCCAGTGAAGGGTTAATAGTAGGCTTAGTTTTTGATGGAGATAGCGATCGCATCGCAGCAGTAGACGGTGAAGGGAACTTTTTAAGCTCTCAAATACTAATACCTATATTAATAGATCACCTAGCTAAAAGGCGAGGGTGGAGCGGAGAAGTAGTAAAAACTGTAAGCGGCTCAGATTTAATCCCTCGTTTAGCTTCATTGTACGAACTGCCTCTATATGAAACACCAATAGGATATAAATACATAGCCGATAGAATGCTACAAAATCAAGTTCTCATTGGTGGGGAAGAATCAGGGGGAATAGGCTATGGAAATCATATACCAGAGCGAGATGCCTTGTTATCGGCTATGTACGTACTAGAAGCGGTAGTAGAATCAAATCTAGACTTAAGCGATTATTACCGTCAGATACAACAAAAAGTTGACTTTGTCTCAAGCTATGACCGCATTGATTTACCTCTAGCTAATATGACTGTTAAAGAAAAAGTCGCAGCCAAACTAGAATCAGATCCCCCAGATACCGTAGCCGGGCAAAAAGTGATTGACTGTCTTACCGTAGATGGCTATAAATTACGCCTAGCAGACCAAAGCTGGCTACTAATTCGCTTTAGTGGCACAGAACCTCTGTTGAGACTATACAGCGAAGCCGAAAATCCCACGAAAGTAAAACAAATATTGAATTGGGCGAAAGATTGGGCAAATTCTATACAATAAAATTAAATAATGAAAAACTTAGTAGTTGCCACTAGTAATCCGGGAAAACTGCAAGAAATGCAGGAATACTTAAATGATTGTGGTTGGGAATTAACCCTAAAACCCCCAGAACTAGAAATAGAAGAAACAGGCACAACTTTTGCAGAAAATGCTCGAATAAAAGCTAGTGTAGTAGCGAAAACCTTAAAAGAATGGGCAATAGCAGATGATTCAGGATTGAGTGTCAATGTGCTAAATGGAGCCCCAGGAATATATACAGCTCGTTATGCAGCAACAGATAAAGACCGTATTATTAAACTACTAGAAGAATTAGAAGACAAAAAAGACCGTAGTGCTGAATTTGTCTGTGTGGTGGCGATCGCCAATCCAAATGGTAAGATAATAATAGAAACTGAAGGTGTGTGTAAAGGAGAAATTACCACGGCACCCCAAGGTTCATCGGGTTTTGGATATGACCCAATATTTTATGTACCAGAATACCAGCAAACCTTTGCCCAAATGAGTCCCGAATTAAAACAACAAGTTAGCCATCGTGGACAGGCATTTAAGCAGTTACTACCTAAGTTATCTCAGATAAAAGCATAAATAAACAAAAAATCATGGAGGTGTAAAAAATCATCTCCTATCAATAATTAAACAATATGATTAATACCCAATCAACCATATCTCAACTACTACTAGATAGTTTTAGTGTAGATATGGAAATCAAAAATCAAGAGAAAATCCCCTCACAAATACCTGTTATAGCAGTAAGCAATCATCGCAGTTTTATGGATGCTTTGATTTTAATCCAAGCTTTAGATAAGCCCATAAGTATCGCTTGTCATCACTATTTAGGGCAAATGCCGATAATGCGTGAATTAGTTACTCAGGGACTTGGTTGTTTTCCTCTAGCTAAACCTGCCCAAAGGGCACGACAGTTTTTAAAACAAGGAAGCGAACTGTTAACAAATCAACAGTCTTTAGGAATTTTTCCCGAAGGTGCCTATCCTATGGTTAAATTAACTCCACCGAATCAACTAGGAAAATTTGAGCCCGGTTTTGCTCATTTAGCTTTTAAAGCACCCATAGAGAATTTAGCTGTATTACCAATTGCTATTTTTTCCTGTGCTGAAACTGTTAGTTGGACTTTTCCCCTCAAGTTTTTCCAGTTATTTGATCCTTCAGAAGAACTATTTAATAACTTAGAATTACACCCTGTGGTTGCTTATGAACAGGTGATTGTAGCAATTGGAGCACCTTATTGGGTTACGCCTCAACATCGTAGTGAATATCGCGGCCAAAATCGTAAAAAACTAGCTAATCAACTTAGCGATTATTGTTACCACGAGATTACACAATTGTTGAAAATATCGCCTGTTATAAATTGAGCGCTCCTCACAAGGGCGCAAGCCTTGCTCAGAAGCCTATGCTTTATAAGCAACTCACCAAACCCTTGTATAGCAGGGAGCACCGGAGCACCGGAGCAGGGAGAGGGCCTCAGAAGGGCGCAAGCCTTGCGCCCCTACTACTAATTGTCAGTTAAAAAGTAAACAAGCAAAAAAAGCGAGAAGCCTATTATAAATAGAAAAATATTGAGATAGTATTACTCTGATTTGAACCTAGGCTGTTATTGGCGATTGCCCAAATTAATGTAATGACATAATAAAAGTAATGAGTCAAGCATCCCTGAAAACCCAATGGCAATATTTAGAAAGACGCCCGCATCGATGGCGGCAACAACTCTACATCAAAGGTAGAAAACAAAGAGCTTTTACTTTGTGGATGAATATGATTGTCAACGAGATGACTCCCTCAGACGCTGCTGATAATTGGGATCTTCCCCTCGCTGCTATTCATGAAGTGATAGAATATTGTGAGACTCATCAAGAACTATTAAAGCAAGAAGCAGATATTGAACGTCGTAATTTAGAAGATCAAGGAATTCTAATTGAGCCTAAGACTACTCATTGACTCAGATCTTGCATCTTTACCCAAAGTTACTTGTGGTGGTTAAGTAATGAGTAA
>NZ_JALKVM010000084.1:0-24704 GCF_057440575.1 Johannesbaptistia floridana | reverse complement strand
TAGATTATACTCCAGCTAGTGGGACGATAGACTTTGCACCGGGTCAAACTACTGCGCAGATTTCTCTAACCACACTACAAGATTTTCTAGACGAAGTTAACGAAGATTTCCAAGTTGTGTTGTCTAATGCAGTTAACGCGACTCTAGGTACATCTAACACTGCTACGATTAGTATTCTTGATGATGATGAACCGGAGGTTGATAATGGTCTACCTAAAATTGTAGAGTTTGAAACTTTTAGAAAAGTTTTTTATGAAGACGCGGGAGCAATAAGTATTGGGGTAAAACTAAATACAACGTCTAATCAGCCTATCAGTGTTGACTATGCTATCGAAGATCTTCAAACTCAGATTGGTCAAGACTATAGTGGCGCATCTTCTGGTACTGTTAATTTTGCCCCAGGTCAAACGAGTCAAAGTATTAATTTGTCTATTATCGATGACTCAATATTCGAAGAGCGCCTGGAAACCTTTAGAATCTCCTTGTCTAATCCTACTAATGCCACCATAGGTGCTGAGTATAGATTTAGGGGTGATATCCATGATAACGATACCGCCTCTGTTCCAACTGTAGAGTTTGAAACTTTTAGAAAAGTTTTTTATGAAGACGCGGGACAAGTAAGTATTGGGGTAAAACTAAATACAGTTTCTACTGAGCCTATCAGTGTTAACTATAGTATCGAAGATCTTCAAACTCAGATTGGTCAAGACTATATTGGCGCATCTTCTGGTACTGTTAATTTTGCCGCGGGTCAAACGAGTCAAACTATTAACTTGTCTATTATCGATGACTCAATACACGAAGAGCGCCTGGAAACCTTGAGAATCTCTTTGTCTAATCCTACTAATGCTACCATAGGTGCTGAGTATAGATTTAGAGGTGATATCCATGATAATGATAATGATACTCTTTTGATAACTAACAAAGGTCAAGCAGGAAGCTATCTAATTGAAGATTACTCAAACACTGGTGACTATCCATATACATCGATTGACATATTAGAAAACGATAGCTTTCTACAAATTCAGGGTAATGCTTGGGTTCAAAGTCAAGTAACTACGAGTATTACTAGTAGTAGTGTGTTAAATTTTGAGTTTCGCAGCAATGGACTAGGAGAAGTCCAAGGTATAGGTTTCGATACTAATAACGTTTTTGATAGTGGCGTAGCAAATACCATGTTTAATCTGCAAGGAACTGAGAATTTTGGTATTGAGGATTATCAGTATACTGGTAACGGTAATTGGCAACAGTTTAGTATTCCCATGGGTACCTATTTCACTGGTAATTTTAATAATTTAGTTTTTGCTAATGAGTATGATGGTGTAAGTAATCCTGATGCTTTAGCAAGTTTCCGCAATATCTCTATTACTTAATTGCTATGTAGATTCAGTTTTGCTTTCAATAAATCAATTGAGGCTTCACTAAGATATCTGTCTACACAAATTAAGCGCGGAAAACGAATTAAATCTTGTTTGGCGATCGCTATAGCTTGTTGAACTTTAGCACAACTGGGGCGATCGCTTATTATTGTTTGAGTTGTGCGTACTAAACGATTCAGTTTAGTAGAATCATCAGCTTGACAGATAATTGTAATTATTTCTTCTCCCCGTACAGTTTCTACAATATTTTGTGCTACTGTCAATGTGCCTTCGCTGAGACTTACTAAACCTAGATAGGCACCTTTTGGCAAATTCTGAATTAGTTTTAGTTCTTTTTGGTAATTATAAATATCAACGGCAATAATTCTTACTGATTTTCCTTCAATTACTGGTATCACTTCCTGGAGAAAATAGCGACTAGTAATCAATGTCAAAACATGATTATTTGCTAAAAATTGCTCTAATTCCTCTAAGACAATTAACTCAATGGCAATTTTCAAAGAGGACTGCAATTCTTCAATCATCAATTCTCCTGCTGCTACATCTCTAGCTGGTACTGTGACAATTATCTTGGCTAAGGAACGTAAACGCCAATCAATCTCTGCTACATATAACTGTTTAACCTCCTGCAAACTATAACCTTGATTAATTAATTCTTCCAGGCTTTGATTAACTATTTTTTGAGATTGAGGCGATTTAAGTGCTAAATCTGTATTTAAATTGGCATTAATTTCTTCTCCTTGAGTTTTCACGTAAATTCCTGAACCTGGCTTAGATTCTACTAATCCTGCTACTTCTAACATATTATAAACTTTACTAATTGTGTTACGATGCAGTCCAGTTTGCCTCGCCAGTTGTCTAGTACTAGGTAAACGATGACCTGGTAAATAATGACGAGAGGCGATCGCAAACTGAATCTGATCGAATAGTTGTTTGTATAGAGGAATTTCGCTATCTGTTTGAATTTTAAACCGAAACATATACACTTACTATCTACATTACTTGAGTTTTCCTGAACGTAATATACTAATAATTAGCCATAGTCCCAGAAAACTGGCGGCGGCAAACAAAATATTAGTAATTACTGACACTTGATTGGTTTCAGAATTAGCTGAAATAATTGCCGCTCCGATAATCAGAGAACCGACTACAATACTAAAAGAGAGACGATTAGCCGAATCATCGATACTTTTTCGTAAGTATTCCAAATTTTTAAAATTAATATTCCAGACTAAAGTTTCTGAGGTAACTCTTTCGAGTAACAAGTCTAACTTTCGTGGCGATCGCAGCGACAGACTTTTCACATCAAGTACTGCCCGTAACAAGGTTGCCACTGGATTTTCTCCCAATAATTGGCGGCGAAACAAATCATTAATTAGGGGCTTTATTTCTGTTAAGAAATTTACTTGAGGATTAAAACTGCGGGCTACTCCCTCTAGATTTGCCAAGGTTTTCACATATAAACCCATATTACCTGGTAACTTAATTTTATTACGTCGGGATATTTCTAGAATTTCGTAAAATACTTCACTAAAGTTTATCTCTGAGATACTTAAATTATAGTATTTGCGCAGCATACGATCATAGTCATTTTCTAAACCAATGATATTAATTGATTTACTAGAATCTGCTAAATCCATTGTCAATTCACTACAACGTTGTGCATCAAGATCCACAATTGCCAGAAGCATTTCCGTCAGAATTTGTTGTGTTCTAGGATCTATACGTCCAATCATACCACAATCTAACAAAGCTACCCGGTCATCTTTGAGATAGAATAAATTACCTGGATGAGGATCTGCATGAAAGAAGCCATCTATATATATTTGTTGAAAGAAAGCGCGAAATAGGAGAGTTGTAATTTCTTGCCTACGCTGATTTTTACTTTCATCTTTTGGTAATTCGGTAGAAAGTATAGGTTTTCCCTCTAGCCATTCCAAGACTAATAATTTTGAAGTAGTTAAATCCCAGTATACTTTGGGCACTACTAATTCTTTGGGATCGAACCATTCACTATTAGAAAGATTGCGACGTAATTGGTCTGTATATTTAGCTTCACGAGTAAAATCTAATTCTGCCCTTAAAGCGTCTGTAAATTCTGCCGCGATGCTAACTATATCATAGTCTTTGCCAAAATCTGTTATGGATACTAATTCAGCTATTCCTTTGATGATAGAAATATCCTTATCAACTACTTCTTCAATTTTAGGACGTTGAACTTTCAGGGCGACTTCTTCCCCATTTTTCAATGTAGCACGATGCACCTGAGCTATAGATCCAGCAGCTAAGGCTTCAGGATTAAGATTACTAAAGATTAATTCTAGAGATTCTGGTAATTGTGCTGCTATTTGTTGTTCGACTTCTGACCAAGGTACAGTAGGAACTCTTGCTTGTAGGGCAGTTAAAGCCTCTATATAGCTTTCTGGTAACAAATCAGGACGAGTAGATAGTAGCTGACCGAGTTTAACATAGACTGGTCCCAATTCAATCAAGATTTTGCGCAGTACTTCTGGTGTTGGTAATTGGGGGTTACCTGGTTTACTTCCAGTTAAAATTCCCCTCATGTAGTCCCAACCATTACGTAACACAACTTCGATAATTTCTCTTTGACGAGAGGTATATTGAGTAAGAGCGAACATTTTTTAATTTTAGGAGAGAATATAATTAAGATAGTTAACTTATATGGTAAAGGTAAATGGCAAATTCAAACATGACTCAATTTACAAAGGAGAGTGAATTATGGGATAGCTTAAAAAAAGCTATCTCCCAAAGTTCGGGATTTAAGAATTGGTTAGAACAGAATTCTGATGTAGAATCTGTTGCCAATGAACACAATCTTGATGAATTAGTTTTAGTTTATTTACGTGAAACTCTAGATACTTTAGCTTATTAATTTTGATAACTGTAAGGTTGCAGGCATATTAATAGTCTCAACCTCATCTTTTTTCATATATGCTTTCAATTTTACTATCTATAGCAAAGAAATAGTTGCTTAGGACAATAAACTGTGGTTCAAATTAAAGCAAATATATTCAGTATCTCCTTGGTATTCCCTGTTCGGGAGTTCCCTCAAAAGATAGATAACTTTTGTGTCCTAACTTACCCTTCCTTTGCTATATCTAATTGAGATAGCATTTGATTAATCACTTCAGCACATTGGTTAGTAATTGCTTCTAACTCTGCTCTTTTTGTGGAGGTAGGTGCCGGAATCAACTTCCCGATAGATATAGTAATTGGTACTGGTAATGGCAAATTTCCTTGTGATGGTAAAATTTCCGCTGTTTTGTGCAGGCTTACTGGCAACAGAGGCACTTTTTTTTGAGCAGCAATCATAGCGGCGCCTAATTTAGGGTGATAAATTTTCCCGTCTGAGGTACGAGTTCCTTCCAAGAAAATACCTACAGCCCAGCCTTCTTCTAGGGCTTTATGAGCAGCTTTAATAGCCTTGCGATCTCCTGCACCCCTTTTCACAGGATAGGCGCCGTAGAGTTTAATACCCTGTTTAAGTATGGGAATATTAAATAGCTCTTCTTTGGCCATATAAGCCACAGGGCGACCCACGCCACAAGATAAAAGAGGTGGATCGAAATAACTACCATGATTGCTCACAACCACAAAAGGACCCCGAGAAGGTACATTTTCTTGACCGATTACTCTGCCTCGGAAATAAATATAGAAGAATGGTGTTAGGACTGACCACTTGAGTAAGTGATACAACCATAAATTTATCCGTGGTTCTCGCTCTCTAGTAAGCAAACTCATGAATTTGACTAATATTTCTTACAGTTAATTGGGGACAGGTTTTTTTCACTAAACCACTGAGTACTTTTCCTGGTCCTATTTCTACTACTTCCGTCACTTCTAATTTAGCTAATGACTCAGTGATTTCTCGCCAGCGCACAGGTCCTGTCATTTGCTGAGTAAGTCTATTTTTTAGTTCCTCTGCCTTGGTAGTAGGAGTAATAGCCACATTAGAAATAACCGGAATTTTAGCCTCTGCAAAAGAAACCGAACTTAAAACTTCTGCGAACTCAACGGCAGCAGATTCCATCAAAGGAGAATGAAAAGCACCGGATACTTTCAGGGTAACGGTACGTCTAGCTTCTATTTTTGCTAATACTTCATCAACTGCGGTAGGTGTTCCAGAGATAACTACCTGTTGAGGACTATTATCATTAGCTATAACTACCTCCCTCGTAGCAGCAACTATTTCTTCTAATTGATTTCTATCAAATTTCATAATTGCTACCATCTTGCCACCCACTGCTTCACTCATTAGTTCAGCACGTTTTTTAACTAGTTTTAAACCTGTTTCAAAGTCAAATACTCTAGCGGCATAGAGAGAAACATATTCTCCTAAACTGTGACCTGCTAGGATATCTGGACTGTTTTGTGTTTCTAACAAGAAATCGGCTAAAATCGATTCAATTACGTAGAGACAGGGTTGAGTGTACAAAGTTTTATTCAATTTTTCTTCATCATCTCGGCATACATCTAACACTGACCAATTAAGAATCTCTTCTGCTTGTGCTAGGCGTTTTTCTGCCCCGGAATATTCTAAGAGATTACTCTCCATCCCCAGAGATTGAGAACCTTGTCCTGGAAATATCCATGCTGTTTTACTCATGTTTGTTATTACCTAATTAACTATTGATTACATCCATTCAAAAATCGCCGCTCCCCAGCTTAAACCGGCACCAAAGCCTGAAATTACAATCAAGTCTCCTGATTTAATTTTGCCTTTTCTAACTGTTTCATCTAAAGCTAGGGGAATCGAAGCTGCTGAAGTATTTCCGTATTCAGCTACATTACCAATAACTTTAGCTTCAGGAATTTGCAATCGTTCAGCTACAGCGTTAATAATCCGTTGATTAGCTTGATGCAAAATTAACCAGTCAATCTCAGTAACTTGGATATTAGCATTAAATAGAGCTTTTTCGATAACTTCTGGGACTTTAGCTACGGCAAAACGATAAACTTCTCGACCATTCATGGTAATTTTTTGATAATTACCCTGAGTGAGGGTGAGATTATCGACTAATTGAGTAGCTTGACCACTATAGCTGAGATTGAGAGAGCTATTTTGACTACCATCGTTATAAATTTCACAAGCTTTGAGGCGATCGCCCGTAGTTTCCTTTTCACAGACTACCGCTCCCGCTCCATCGCCAAATAAAATACAGGTTGTCCTATCAGACCAATCTACCCAGCGTGAGAGAATATCAGCACCAATCAACAGAATTTTTTGATAAGTACCACTCCGAATAAAATTAGCTGCTACACTCAAGCCAAAGACAAAACCGGAGCAAGCCGCGGTTAGGTCAAAGGCTACTGCTTTAGAGGCACCAATCAGATTTTGGATTTTGCTGGCACTACCAAATAAATCATCAGCAGTAGATGTAGCTAGAATAATTAAATCTATGTCTTGGGGAGAGGTTTTGGCCATAGCTAGGGCTGAATTAGCCGCTGCTGCTGCTAACTCTGCCAAAGATTGTTTTGATGAGGCTATATGTCTTTTACTAATTCCTGTGCGCGTTTTTATCCATTCATCAGAAGTATCTACAATTTTACTCAATTGTTCATTTGTTAGTGTTTGATTGGGTGTTGCTGAACCACAGCCTGTTATTCTGATTCCTATTTCTGATTTTGTCAATATTTTTCTCCTGATCTTGTTTGCTTCGTCTAACCATCTAATACTATTTTTTATCCCAGCTATTTCTAGCTGGGAGAGTCTTAATTTTTCTTCAAAAAGATATTTTCATTGGGGGACTGAATACGTTCGATAACTCGGTTATCCACTGCTTCTTTAGCTAGACGAATAGCATTAAAAATTGTGGGAGAAAGAGAGCTTCCATGACTAATAACACATACCCCTGCTACTCCAAAGAGTAGACCCCCTCCATGTTCTGCATGATCTACACGTTGTTTAATCCTTTTTAAATTTGGTTTCAGTATGGCCGTACCAATTTGACCCCGCAATCCTTGAACAAGTTCTTGTCGTAGTATTTGCAGCATTATTTCGCCTACCGCTTCACCAAATTTCAATAGTATATTACCCACAAAGCCATCACATACTATGACATCAAAATTACCCGAGAGAACATCTCGGCCTTCAGCATTGCCACTAAAACATATATGGGGATTAGCTTCTAGTAATTTATAGGCTTCTTTACTTAATTTATCTCCTTTTCCTGGTTCTTCTCCCATATTTAATAAGCCCACTTTGGGTTCTTCAATTCCTAGGATATATTTGCTGTAAATTGACCCCATTAGACCGAACTGTTCTAAATATTCGGGAGCACTATCTACATTAGCTCCTACATCTAGGATAATTACTGATTTATCGGCCAACATTGTTGGGAAAATAGCTCCTATCGCTGGTCTTTTTATCCCTGGTAAAGTATCTAGACGCAATTTGGCAGCAGCCATCGCTGCACCAGAATGTCCGGCAGAAATCACTGCATCAGCTTTACCATTTTTGACTAAGTCCATTGCCACATTGATCGATGCTTGAGGCTTACGCCTGAGCGCCCTTAGGGGTTCTTCCCCCATCTCGATCACTTCTGGGGCATTAACAATTTCTAGGCTTTTAGAACTCGGATGTAATTCCAAAGCCTCCTTAACTTTTTGATAGTCTCCTACCAAAATAATTTCTACGTCTAATTCTTCTGAAGCTCTAATTGCTCCGGTGACGATTTCTTTGGGGGCATAATCCCCACCCATCGCGTCTACCGCAATTTTTGCACGAGTTGATGCCATTGCTCACGTATGTAATAGAAACCTTAAAGATCTTAGCAGAGGTTACGACCCAATTTTAAACTATAATTATCAAAATTTATTATTCTATTGATTTTGACCCAAAAAATCAGGTTACAAGCCCACTCCTTTAGGTGTGAAACATATCAAATCATAGTTTTATTTCAAAAAATAAGACGTTAGGCTTATGTGTTTCCGAATTCATCTGACCAGTTACAATAGGGATGTTTTGCTAAATTTGAATTATGATACCTATAATCATGGGAGACTTCTTCACCTATCCATTCAGGAATATCTATTTTTGTTTCTTCTGATTCTAATTCCACTTCCGCAATAATTAAACCAGCATTTTCTCCTCTAAATTCGTCTATCTCCCACACTAGATTATCTTTCTGCCATCGGTAACGAGTCTTTTCTATCAAAGGGCGATCGCACAATGTCTCTAGAAGCATTTGAGCATCTTTTAGAGGAATTGCATATTCAAATTCTAATCTTGTATATCCCTGTATCGGTCCTTTTATCGTTATATAACCCTGGTCTCCTACTATTCTGATTCTTACTGTTGTACTATCTTTTGTACTTATATATCCTTGGCGGTAGACCATTCCTACCCCTTGCGATCGCCATTGGTTTCCTTTTACTAAAAATTTCCGTTCTATTTCTCTCCCCATCTTTTCTCCCTTTGTTTTTTCTGATTCTTCTAATTAATTGGTCAAATTTTTGGCTACTTGACAAAATGATCAACAAATGCTATTAAGCCTTGAGTGACATTTACCAAAAAAGGTAAATCTAAACTGTCGATTGTATCACTACTCTGATGGTAGTTAGGATTACGAAAAAAAGCAGTATCAGTGATCATCATGGCATTATAACCATAATCCCAAAAAGGAGAATGGTCGCTAAGTCTAATTCCTTGTATATTTTTACCTAAATTAGGTACAGATAGAGTTTTAGTAGTGAGATGTTGAGACATAATCTTTTCTATAATTCGAGTTTCTGCTGCCATGGAATTGTTAGCGACTAAACTAATAAAATCGCCCTTTCTCCCATAAATTAACTCCATTCCTGGTAAAGGATATGTTTGTTTTTCTGCTGTATATCCTAGCATCTCTAAGGAAATCATAAATAGCAACTTTTGCTGCTTGGCGTTAAGAGATTTAGCTAACTCTTCACTACCCACCATCCCCCACTCTTCTAAATCAAAGGCTACTAACCAAACGCTTCTTTTGATAGTAGGGAGAGATGATAAATGTTTAGCTAAGATTAACAAAGCAGCAACAGCCGTGGCATTATCATCTGCTGCTTCAATGTCAGGCACTCCATCATAGTGGGCACCAATTAAAATTGGTTCTTTTTCTACATCCTCTCCAGGGAATTTAAGTACTAAATTGCAGCCTTTGATTCCTTCACCTGGTTTAAAATCTAATGTTTCTACTTTGCCATATTTACTCAACTCATTAATTATATAAACCTGAACTACTTTGTATCCCCAAGAATTCATTAATCCATGTCTAGGTATGGCTATATTCTGGAGATGTTCTAAAATTTCTGCTTTCATCTTGTTGCTTTTTTGTTTCTAGCTTAACAAAAAAATACTACTTTTAATAATAAAACTTAGAAAAGCTCCCACGCAAATACAAAAGTACAGAAATTGGCCAACAGGCGAGAGGGGGGAGAGGGGGAGGGGGGGAGAGGGGGAGACAGGGAGAGGGGGAGAGGGGGAGAGGGGGAGGGGGGGAGAGGGGGAGACAGGGAGAGGGGGAGAGGGGGAGAGGGGGAGAGGGGGAGAAAGATGGTTTTTAAGTATTTGCATCAATATCTCATAATATAACTGATTAAACGGACTTGATATTACGTCAAGACTTCAAGACTTCAAAACTCCTTACTCATTACTCAACCCCAACCAGTAACATTTGGGTTTTGATGCTTTGGTGTGAGTTATGATATGAAGGTTGAGCGTAGAAAACTTTATTTATCAAAACTTTATTGTTGATGACTGCAAATAATCAAAAACCCTTAATTGTCACTAGTTCTTTAAAATTAGATAAAACTAATTATATAGTGTCTTTAATTTACTACCCTAAGACAAAAAAAATAGCTACTTTAAAATATGTACGTGATTTAACTCATTTAGGATTAAAAGAAGCTAAAGAGTTAATCGAATTAAAGTTACCAGTTATGCTTGGTTATGTTACTCCAAGGAATTTTCGACGAGTTAAAGAGATATTAAATAGCTCTCCATTCAACTATAGAATAGAAGAACCATTAGAATCTTTATATAGTGAAACCCAATTAGCTAAGATACAGGAGGAGGCTAGTAATAACAGTACACAACCAGAACATCTGCGCACAATATATGAAAATTATGTTAACACAAACATTGATCGAGCTTTGACCCTTAATCCTAACACTCCTCTAAACATATTATTATTATTAGGAGAAGATTATCCAACAGAGTTATTAAATAACCCAGTTTTCGATTTATACTTATTGGAAAATCCTAATTTATTAAATGAAATTTCAGTTAAAACTTTTAAGAGTATAATTCAGGTTCCTCAAGTACATGAAGCCTTTATTTTATATGTTTTGAATAATCGCAGAGAACCAGATCTACTCTCAACTATAGTCAAATATCGCTTACAATTTTGGCAATAATGGCGTAAATCTAACCAAGAAAAAATCAGTTTACAAGGTAGTGATTTAAGTAATGTCGATTTAAGTTATGCTGATTTAAGTAATGTCGATTTAAGTTATGCTGATTTAAACAAAGCAGATTTAAGCTACGCTAATTTAAGTTATGCTGATTTGAAATATGCTAATTTAAACAAAGCAGATTTAAGCTACGCTGATTTGAGTTATGCTGATTTAAGTTATGTCGATTTGACTAATACTAATTTGTCAAAAGCTAATTTAAAAAATGCTAAGCTTTAAATTATTGCCAAAAAAGAGCAATATTGAAACTAATTTTTACTCATCATCTTGCTATACTCACACCAAAGCATCAAAACCGAAATGTTACTGGTTGGGGTTGAGTAATGAGTAAGGAGTAATGAGTTTTGAAGTAAGAAGTTTTGAAGTCTTGAAGTTTTGAAGTAATGAGTTAAAGAATTAATGCGATCGCGCTTTTAAATTGGTTGACCGGGCAAGACTTAGGCTAAAGAGAAATGAACTTTTTCTGAGGTTAATTTAGTACATAAGTACTGGTGAAAGATGTGAGTATATGCAACGAATATAAAAATACTAACTGTAGTAAAATAATTAGCGTGAACTATGTTGTTTTCAGTAATTGTCCATTAGAAAGTGCTCATCTAAGTAGTATTGATTCTATTAATGCTAATTAGAAAATGCTCACTTAAATGGCATAACAAATCAAAAAAAGTTAATAAAAATAAAAAAAATCTTAATATACGATACCATGGTATCATATTTGGTATAAACTTTTTAAGAACTTCTAATTTATAAAAATAAAAGACAGGAGATTTATTTATGCAGTTAATTAAAAAATGTCTTGCCGAATTTATCGGAACATTCTGGTTAGTTTTCGGCGGATGTGGAAGTGCGGTATTTGCTGGTTTCATTGCAGCTCCACCTCCTGCAGACGAAAACATTAATGCCTTTGGTCTAGGTTGTTTAGGTGTCTCTTTGGCTTTCGGTTTGACTGTGTTGACCGGAGCTTATGCAGTAGGACATATCTCAGGGGGTCATTTTAATCCCGCTGTTTCTTTTGGATTGTGGAGTGCTAAACGTTTTCCTGGTTCTCAACTTTTACCTTACATAGTTTCTCAAGTAGTAGGAGGGATTGTAGGAGCTGGTTTAGTTTTTGTGATTGCCACTGGTGACCCGGATTTTGTCTTAACAGGTTCTAACCCTCTTGCCTCTAATGGTTATGGCGACCATTCCCCTAGTGGATATAATTTGTTGTCCTGCTTTATCACTGAGTTTATACTAACATTTATCTTCTTAATTGTGATTCTCGGGTCTACAGATGAACGTCCTGCTAAACAAACAGGTAATCGATACTTTTTACAGTATGCTCCAGAGGGTTTTAGTCCAGTGGCTATTGGTTTAGCCCTGACATTAATTCATTTAATTAGTATTCCCATAACCAACACATCAGTAAACCCAGCTCGAAGCCTTGGGACGGCATTATTTGGAGGAATTGCTTTGTTAGGACAAGTCTGGTTGTTTTGGGTTGCTCCGATTTTAGGAGCTTTGTTGGGTGGATACATTTATGATAATTTCTTGGATGAAACTTCAAAATTTGAGGAATCTAAGATTAATGATTAAGTAGTTTAAAAAGCTTTTAAAATTAAACTAATCTCAATAAAAAGCTTATCTATAAAACTTTGGTGTCAGTAATTAATAACCTTTTACAACCATATCAACGTTTTGGGGTTCATCTGGGTTTGGAGAGAATTTATCAACTTCTTCATAATCTAGATGACCCCCATAAACATGTCCCTATTATTCACGTAGCTGGCACTAACGGCAAAGGTTCTGTATGTGCCTATCTAAGTGCTGTTCTCAAGGCGGCAGGCTATCGAGTAGGACGCTATACCTCCCCCCACCTGATTGATTGGACTGAAAGAATATGTATCAACGAACAACCAATTAGTCAATCAAGATTAGTGGCAATACTTGAAACAATCAGTGCAAATACCTCAGGAGAAATGCCTACCCAATTTGAGGTGATTACTGCGGCAGCTTGGCTTTATTTTGCTCAAGAAAAAGTAGATATCGCCGTGATTGAAGTGGGTTTAGGTGGCAGATTAGATGCTACTAATGTGCAGGATCGCCCTCTAGCTTCCGTAATTACTTCTATTGGTTTTGATCATACACAAAATCTTGGCTTTACTTTACCAGCAATTGCCAAAGAAAAAGCAGGTATTCTGAAATTCGGTTGTCCTGTTATCTTGGGAAAATTGCCGGAATCGGCTCAAAAAGTAATTAAATCTCTGGCTGAAAGTCTCAATTGCCCCCAAACTTGGGTAGAACCAGCAGAACCAATAAAAATGGGTAATTCTCAGATGAATTGGGCAAAATACCAAGATATAATTTATCCTTTAGCTTTAGCTGGGGAAATTCAACTACTCAATTCAGCGATCGCCATCGCTACCCTCAAAACTTTACAAACTCAAGGTTGGCAAATATCCACAGAGGCAATTACTCAAGGAATGTCTCAAACAGTTTGGCCAGGGAGAATCCAGTGGTCTCAATGGCAAAATAAACCTTTGTTAGTTGATGGTGCCCATAATCAAGAGGCGGCGATCGCCCTTAGGCAATATGTAGATACTCTTAAGCAACCAGTTACCTGGGTAATGGGGATTCTCTCTACTAAAGACCATCAGGCTATCTTTACTGCCCTTTTGAGAGCATCAGATATATTATATCTAGTACCTGTACCAGATCATAGTTCGGCAAATCCTGAGACTCTAGCCAAGTTAGCTACTAGTATTTGTCCTCAATTACAAGATTGTCAAACTTACCCAGACTTATTTACGGCTTTATCTCAGGCACAATTAGGCGATCGTCTTACTGTCTTATGTGGTTCTCTCTATTTAGTAGGCTATTTTCGTTCACAACAACTCGGGCGATGAATGGGACCTGTTCTTGACTCATCAATTTAATTTGGTGCGTGCGTGAGGCTACTACTTGACTACTGGACTGAGATTTTGCACTTTGAACGAAAGCTACTTCAACCACTTAATAACTAACTGCTTGGCTAACCATCTCTGGCTTTTCCCATTGCGGTGCATGATTTGCCCCTTTTATCCAAACTAACTGAGAATTACTAATCGCTTGGTTAAACTTTTCTGCATCCTTGCTTCCTAATTCTTGGTCATTTTCTCCCCAAATAATTAAGGTGGGTTGTTTAATCTGAGGAATTTTTGAGGCTAAATTCAAATAACCCCCACTTCTGGTAAATAACTGCATTGTTTCTTTCCATAAAGGCATATAGGAAGGCAAAAGACTCATTAACAAGGCATCTGTGGACTGTTTATTGATATTTAAAGCTTGACTCAATTTCCAAGCTGACTGTTTACGCTGTCGCCAAAATTCAACAGCTATACCATCAAGGGGGGATAACAGAAATTTACCTACAGGAAATGATCCAGAAAAACCAACACTATCAATTAAAATCAACTTTTTCACTAAATCAGGATAACTCCAAGCTAAATCAATGGCAGCGCCTCCCCCCATAGAGGCGCCAACTACTACAACAGATTCTGAAATTGCAGTTTGACAAAAATGATATAAATGAGTTTTCAGTGTCTCAGGACTATAATTTAAGCCTGATTTTCTCTCAGTAAACCCAAATCCCCACAAATCTACTGCATATACTGTATATCTTTCCCTTAAATAGGGAATTAAGTGAGTAAACTCTAGCAAAGAACTATCGAAACCGTGTAATAAGAGTATTTTATCTCCTGCGCCGATTTTGAGATAAGCTGTATTAATTGCTTCAGGAGAAAACGGGGTCTGTATCAATATTTCTTGAATTTGTCGAGCTAGATTAAAATAAGTTGGATTTGAAAAATAATCAAATTGACTTAGTAAAAAATTAGGTAACATTAAATAATTAGCACAAGAAACTTGATAATATTTATACTGTAACTTAACTAATTTCTATTTATGGAAAAGTTTCAAATCCAAGGTATTAATCATTTGGCTTTGGTTTGTCAGGATATGGCACGCACTGTTGATTTTTATACCAATGTTTTAGGTCTGCGGTTGATTAAAACTATTGAACTTCCTCAAGGAGGACAACACTTTTTTTTTGAACTAGAGAATGGGGATGCGATCGCCTTCTTTTGGTTTCCTGAAAGTCCAAAAGCAGCTCCGGGTATTGCTTCTGTGAGTCCAGATGCTTTACAAACTGGTGACATTAGAACCGCTCATGCTTCTATGAATCATCTAGCTTTTAAAGTACCCAGAGAACAATTAGAAGTCTATCGAGAGCGATTAATCGCTCAAGGTATCCAAGCTACACCAATTTTACATCATGCTGATGTTCCTTCCGGTTATGTGGCTAAAGCTGATGCCAGCACTTTTTTATCATCTTTTTACTTTTTTGATCCCGATGGTATTTTGCTGGAATTTGCTGCTACTGTTCGCGAATTAGGCGATCCTAAACGAGATATTCAACATCAGCCAGCAAACTCAGACCCTCGCATCTTTACCTAATGTTACTGGTTGTGGTTGAGTAATGAGTTTTGAAGTAATGAGTAATGAGTAAGGAGTTTTGAAGTCTTGAAGTAAAAGAATTGATCCTAACCCTAACTAGTTATTTTGCGCATTTCTTGAGTAACTCGTTGTTTAGCGGTGGTTAGATGATTAGTAATTGCTTTAATGGCTTTTTCTGCATCTTTATTCACCAAAGCCAGATAAATTTGTTGATGTTCGCTGTGAATATTTAAAACTTGACGATTCTGTTTCAGGGTATGCACACGAATTACAGTCATTTTATCAAATACTTGGTCGAGGAGCGATCGCAACCACAAATTACCAGAACTTTCCGCTAAGAGGCGATGAAAATGATAGTCTAAATCAAGCATTTCTAAATCATCTAATGCTTTTCCTTGAACATCTTCGCTTACTTTTGAGGATAACTCTACTATTTCTTTTAAAGCTTCTAATTGCTGCTGATTAATTTTCTCACAGGCTTGGCTAACTGCTAACTTTTCTAAAGCTAGGCGACAATCATATAATTGAATTGCGTCATTTACAGAAAACTTTACTACCTGCAAAACATTGTTTTCCCCTGACACCACTAAATCTTCCTGTCTTAATTGACGTAAAGCTTCGCGAATGGGAGTTCGACTTACCTGTAATTTTTTCGATAGTTTTGTCTCAATTAAACGTTCTCCTTGCGCAAATTCCCCTGATAAGATAGCTGCGCGAATCACCTGATAAGCTTGTTCCTGTAATGATAGATGGCGATGTACAAGATTAGATTGAAGAGATTTCATCCCTCTCCTTGGAATATATAAATCTGTGTAACTTATGTTTTGGCTAACTTTAAAAAAAAATTAACTATTACTTTTATCCCAGCAAACTGTATGTCTAGATACATTTATCTAAAAGATATTCGTATACAGTATACAATAGTTTTTGGTAAAAATAAGAAAAAAGTTTTTGATAGACACCTCTAAGTCTTAACCCACAGAGTTTTGACCAAACCAAATTGATATTAATTTATTTTAAACTTTCTGAAAAAAAAGTTAATGACTGCATAGATTTACACAAATAGTTTGAACTAGAGGAGGTTAGTAAAAATCTGATGTATGGATTAAAAATTGTAATTATTGGGGCCGGAATCGGCGGGTTAACTACGGGTATCGCTCTGAAACAAGCGGGATTTGAAATAGAAATTTATGATCGCGTTAAAGAATTACGTCCCGTGGGTGCCGGAATATCCCTATGGTCAAATGGTATTAAAGTACTTAATCGTCTCGGATTAGGGGAAAAAATGGCAGCAATAGGGGGAAAAATGGACATGATGGAGTACCGTACCTCTAAGGGTGAGTTGCTCAATACAATAGATTTAAATCCCCTAATCAATGAAGTTGGCCAACGTCCTTACCCTGTAGGCAGAGCAGACTTACAGAAAATGCTCCAAACAGAACTAGAATCCTATGGAGTAGAAATAAAATTAGCCCACAAATGTGTCAAAGTAAGCCAAGATGATACTGGAGTGACAGCCTCCTTTGAAAATGGCCACGAAGCAAAAGCAGACCTATTAGTTGCCGCAGATGGTATTCACTCAATCACCCGTACCTATGTACTCGGGGAAGAAGTAGAGCCTAAATATGGTGGATACATTAACTGGAATGGTTTAGTACCAGCTAGTGAAGATTTAGCCCCTAAAAATACCTGGGTAATTTACGTGGGTAATAATCAAAGAGCATCAATGATGCCCATAGCTGGAGACCGCTTCTACTTTTTCTTTGATGTACCCCTAGCAAAAGGAACACCCTCAAAGCCAGAAAAATACCAAGAAGAATTAAAAGAATACTTCGCCGGATGGGCAGAACCAGTTCAGAAACTCATTGACCGTATTGACCCATCTAAGGTAGCTCGTCCTGAAATACATGATGTAGGACCTCTAAATAAATTGGTACGAGGTAGAGTTGCTTTAGTAGGAGACGCAGGACACGCCACCTGCCCAGATTTAGGCCAAGGAGGATGTCAAGCTATAGAAGATGCTCTAGTTTTGAGTAATTATTTAGTTAGTACCAATATTAGTGTAGAAGATGCCCTCCAACGTTATGAAAAAGAACGTAAAGAGAGAACCAGTGCTGTAGTGCAAAAAGCTAGAAAAAGAGCTGAACAAATTCATGGTAAAGAACCTAGTGTAACTCAAGAATGGTACAAACAACTAGCAGAAGAAGAGCCCCAAGAAGTCAGAAATGCGATCGCTAAAATTATCTTAGCAGGACCAATGCACTAAGACCAATGCACTAAGACCAATGCACTAAGACCAATGCACGAGGAATCGAGAAGTAATAATTTCAAACAATGGAAGATACAAATCAAATTACAGAAAAAGCAATTGAATCGCCAGTACAAGAAGAAAACGAATCAAGAGGAAAGGTTTACGCCGATTTAGTATACGGCTTAAACGATAGACCCAATCCTCCAGAAGCTTTACTAGTAGCATTTCAGCACGTAATGGCTTCATTTGTAGGAATTATCACACCCCCATTACTTATTTGTAGCGCTTTGGGATTACCAGCTACAGATACCAGCTTTATTGTAAGTATGTCCCTATTTATTTCAGGGATTGCTACTTTTATTCAAGCTAAAAAAATAGGACCAGTGGGATCTGGATTACTAAGTTTACAAGGAACTAGTTTTACATTTCTAGGTCCAATTATCGCTATTGGTACAACTAGTATAGAGAATGGAAAAACTCCACAACAAGCCCTAGCTTTAATTTTTGGTTGTTGCTTTTTCGGTGCTTTTGTAGAGATTTTCTTGAGTCGTTTTCTCCATTTTGCTAGAAAAATTATCACTCCTTTAGTCACAGGAACAGTAATTACAATTATTGGTCTAACCTTAATTAAAGTAGGGATAACTAGTTTGGCAGGAGGTGTACCCTCTAAATTTAGCGATCCTCCTACCTTTGGTAGTACTCAAAATCTCATGATTGGTGGAATAGTCATGCTGACGATTATTATTTTAAATATAAGTAACAATAGATACCTGAAAATGGGGGCAATTTTTATCGGTTTAGTGGTCGGTTATGTCATCTCCATTTTCCTAGGAATTGTTGAATTTAGTCAGTTAGCTGAATTGCCTCTATTTTCTCTACCTATTCCTTTTCGCTATGGCATGAGTTTTGACTTGACTGCCTTTATTCCCTTTATTCTCTTATACTTAATCACCACTATTGAAACTATTGGTGATTTAACAGCTACTTCTGCTGTTTCTGGAGAACCAATCTCTGGAAGTACTTATATACGTCGTATCAAAGGTGGAGTATTGGGAGACGGAATAAACTCATTAATCGCGGCTTGTTTTAATACTTTTCCTAATACCACCTTTAGTCAAAATAACGGTGTTATTCAAATGACCGGGGTAGGTAGTCGTTATGTGGGGTTTTATATATCAGGGCTTATGGTATTTTTGGGCATGATACCCATTGTAGGGGGCTTTTTCCAAGCTTTACCCCAGCCTGTTCTCGGAGGTGCCACTATTATTATTTTTGGTTCAATAGCCGTGGCAGGAATCAACATTATTTCCTCTGCCGAAGAAGTTGGCCGTCGGTCTTTGATTATTGTCTCAGTGTCTTTAGCATTAGGCTTAGGAGTAACTTTTGCTCCAGAAATCTTCGATGATAAACCGATGATGATTAAAAGCTTATTCTCCTCAGGAATTACTACAGGGGGATTATCAGCGATTTTACTTAACTGGTTACTGCCTAGAGATAACTAGGAATCCCATCTGAGCTTCAAAAGCTCCGGGAGAAGGGGAGAAGGGGAGCACCTGACTTTGGCTAGGTTTTTTACCTTGATGTGAGCCCCCCACGGGTGCGATCGCCTGATAGGCGGCAAGAAAAGTTCTATTAAAATCAATCCAAAAGCCCCCCGCTTTGAATAAAAATTACATATTTACTTAAAATCTAAAATTATTACTGTATCAGGGGAAAGACAATGTGCAACTAAGTTAGATTGTTGGGTGTAGTGACCAAGGGCCCAACCTACAGACTATTCCAAGCATTGCTAGAATGCTAGAATGCCTATTCCCTGTTGCTAGGCGCTATTGTAAATATATATCATGGAGAAATTATGGAACCTATCTTTCTTGATTCGACAGATCCACAAGCGGTGAACGATTTAGTGATGTCTCTCATTGAGACTGAGTCCAAAGATTACACTGTCTTGAATGAGCAGGAAGAGGACATTACCGATGAAATCAAGAAGCTTGTATCACTTAAGACCAGAATGCTCAAAGGCCGATAGCTGAGGGTGTGGCAACTTTCGTTGAAGTGAAGGCAGGTTTCACTCTCAAGTTGCATCTTTTCCACTCATTTGCTGGTGGTGGTGGAATGCGCAGCTCCCGGCGCACCGCGAAGCTGATCTCCTGGGAGATCGCCTTTTGAGCACCATCAGATTTAGTAGGATGTGTTATGGGCGAAGCGCGTAACGCACCAAAACTTTTGGTCTTCACAAGATAATTAATGGTGCGTTACATTTCCAAAACTCAGATCTTTCACCAGAACTTATGTACTAAATTAACCTCAGAATTGGAATTAAAGAGATTAGCATGGAGATAGAAAATCCCTTCGGTCACGATTCCAATGACTTACAACTAGATGAAATCTGTAAAACTATACAGAGAAATATAAACGATTTAACAGGCGATATGCCGTTTAATACGATTTGCTAATACAATTTCTGGAAATATTAGAAGTACGTAAATAGACATTAACATGACATTATTACCAACTCCAACCACCAGAAAAGAACAAAATTGGTTTCAATTATTAATACAACTAAAAGGATCCGTTATTCCCGCTATCTTACCAAGAACTATACTAAGTGGCTTATTTGCCTTGTTGATTACCGTATTGTATATATATGGAATCGAAAGGATTGCCCTAGATATACTTAGTAGTATTGTGCCCAGTATTGTTTTAGCCCTCCTGTTAGTATTTCGTAACAATACAGCTTATGATCGCTTCTGGGAAGGACGCAAACTTTGGGGAAATATCGCCAATAATCTCTTGAATATAGCCAGAACGATTTGGGTGACAGTAGCAGAAAAAACTCCCACCGCCAAAGAAGAGAAAATTAGAGCTTTAAATCTACTAGTTGCCTTTGCTGTGAGTACTAAAATTTATTTACGTAGAGAAAAAACGAATCCTAAACTAGAAGAATTATTAACCCCAGAGGAATATGAAACTCTGCAAAAAATGGATCGTCCACCGTTAGAAATAGCTTTTTGGTTAGCTGACTATTTGCAAAAACAATACGACCAAGGCAATATCAATGCCTATCAACAAGTTGCTCTCTTTCAACTGTTAGACGTGATCGTAAATGCCGTGGGAGGATGCGATCGCATTCTCAAAACCCCTATTCCTCTTGCCTATTCTATTCACTTGAGACAGTTGGTAGTGATTTACTGTATGACATTACCATTTCAATTTGTTGATGACTTCGGCTGGCTAACACCAATAATGGTGGCGATAATTAGCTTCACTATTTTTGGCATTGAAGCAATTGGCTTAGAAATTGAAGACCCCTTCGGTTATGATCCTAATGATTTACCGTTAGATAAAATTTGTCAAACTCTAGAACGCAATATCAATGATTTGACGAGTCTTAAACCCTATGTAGGGTAAGGGGGTTTTTAAGTAAAATTACTTAAGTTGTGGATAAAATGTATATTGCTATACATTATTTTCTTAAACAAAATCTAAAAAAGCACAAACCCACAAGTTGCGGTTTTTGTCAAGTTTTATGTTAAGAAAGATGTTTATAAAGCCCCCCTTGGTAAGGGGGGTTGGGGGGAAAAGTTAGTGATAAATGTTGTTAACACCACTGCGGTCACTGCTATAACTCCTGCCTCCTGCCTCAAAAGGATAACCTTTCTCACCAGTATGAGAATTGCTATAAAATCAAACTAAATGATTAATAACAGATAACAGAAATGACAGAATTAACCGTAACCTTTGAACAAGCGATCGCCTTAACTCAATCCTTGATGGAACAAATGATTAATAAACAATTATCTCCTCAAGAAACAGAAAACAAAATCGCCGCTTTAGTACAATCTATGAATGGCGCTAGGGGCTTTTTTGTAACTTATTTAACTGACGCCAGACCCCTAGCCGATGAACCATCAGAGGCAGTAATTAAAGCCTTAGCCTCTTCTCCAGAAATTGTCAGTGATTTACTAGTCAAAAATCTAGCTATGTCTTCAGCAATGGTTTTAACCCACCAGCGTAATCATCATCAAGATTTAGTAGCAAGTTCCCAAAGAGTAGCTGCACGCACTACTAAATTAATTCGATTGTTAGATTTAGAGACAATTAAGGAAAAACTGAGTAAATTACAAGAAAGTCTACAGAAAGAAGGGGAGGAATATCAAGATTTTTTGAAGCGATGGGGATATGACTTTGAACAAAAAAATCTAATTAATCAAGCAATAGAAAAAGTTTAAAATTTTGTATCTAGTTTAGCTATTTATAGATAATGACTTGTGTATTATATAGTGATTAAATCCCAAAACCTGGAAGAGATAGTTAGACCATGACTAAAAATGAGACTCGCATTCAAGCAATTCAGAAGGTTGTTAACCGAGAACCTTTAGAGGTAAAGCCCCCTGAAAAACTAGAAAAAATATGGGCAGAAAATGTCTTTGACTTGAGTAAGATGCAAGCGAGTTTACCAAAAGCTGTATTTAAATCAATCAAAAAGACAATAACCACTGGTGAAAAGCTAGATATCTCTATAGCAGATACAGTGGCTACAGCCATGAGAGATTGGGCTATAGCTAAAGGCGCTCTCTACTACGCTCACGTATTCTATCCCATGACCAATCTAACGGCAGAAAAACATGATGGTTTTATCTCAGTACAGGGAGATGGTCGCATTATTTCGGAATTTTCGGGAAAATTACTAGTACAAGGTGAACCTGATGGTTCTTCTTTTCCTAATGGAGGAATTAGAGATACATTTGAAGCTCGTGGGTATACAGCATGGGATGTAACCAGTCCTGCCTATATCATGGAAACAGATAATGGCTCGACTTTGTGTATTCCTACGGTTTTTGTATCTTGGACAGGAGAAGCCTTAGATAAAAAGGTACCCCTGTTACGTTCAATTACAGCGTTGAATAAAGCCGCCAACAAAGTATTAACACTATTAGGACATCAAGAGGTGAGTAGCGTTAATTCTAGTTGTGGTGCAGAACAGGAATATTTCTTAGTAGATAGTAATTTTGCCAGTCAACGCCCAGATTTATTACTAGCAGGACGAACTCTCTTTGGTAAAGCTCCCGCTAAAGGTCAAGAATTTGATGACCACTACTTTGGGGCAATTCCTGAACGGGTACAGGTATTTATGCAGGATGTGGAAGAAACCCTGTATAAATTGGGTATTCCAGCTAAAACTCGTCATAATGAAGTAGCACCAGGTCAATTTGAAATCGCTCCCTATTTTGAAGCAGCAAACGTGGCTAGTGACCATCAACAGTTGATTATGACGATTTTGCGTCACAAGGCCAAAAAACATGGCTTTGTTTGTTTACTTCATGAAAAACCCTTTGCAGGTATCAATGGTTCAGGAAAACATGTCAACTGGTCAGTGAGTAATTCTACTCAAGGAAATTTATTAGACCCAGGAGATTCTCCTCATGAAAACGCTCAATTCCTAATATTTTGCGGTGCGGTAATTAGAGGAGTTCATAAATATGGTCCCTTGATGCGGGCAGCGATCGCCACTGCTAGTAATGACCACCGTTTAGGGGCAAATGAAGCACCCCCAGCGATTATGTCAGTGTATTTGGGAAGTCAATTAGAAGAAGTATTTGAACAGATAAAAACAGGAACAGTAGCTGAGTCTAAACAAAAGGGGATTATGGATTTAGGGGTAGATGTATTGCCTCCTCTAACTAAAGATGCCGGAGACCGTAACCGCACCTCACCCTTTGCCTTTACAGGAAATCGTTTTGAATTTCGCGCGGTAGGGTCAAGTCAATCGGTATCAGGTCCTCTAATTGTGCTAAATACTATGTTGGCAGAGTCTCTGAGTTGGGTAGGCGATCGCCTCGAAGCAGAATTGTCCCAAGAAACCGAACTAAATACCGCTATTATTACGGTTCTCAAAGAGATAATGGAGAAACATAGCGCTGTTATCTTCGGAGGCAATGGTTATTCCCCAGAATGGCACAAAATGGCTGTAGAAGAAAGAGGGTTAGCTAATTTACCTACTACCGCTGATGCTTTACCAGCACTTAAATCACCAGAAGTTGAGGATCTTTTTAAAAATACTGGTGTTTTAACCCCAGTTGAATTAGAGAGTCGTTTTGAAGTTTATGCAGAACAATATATTCTCTCAATCGAAGTTGAAGCCAAATTAGTAGTTAGTATGGCTAAAACTATGATTTATCCAGCAGCAATTGAGTATTTATCCAAGTTGTCCTCCACAATTACTGGTTTAGTAGATTTAGGGATCTCCTTAGAAAAAGAAAACTTGACGAAAATTGCTGACCTGACTAATTCTCTAGTTAAAGCGATCGACAAACTAAGTAATGCTTTAGATAAGCACGATTTCGACTCCACTGAAGCAAAAATGAACTATTGTGCCCAAACTCTTCGTCCTCTAATGGATGAAGTTCGCCAATACGCTGACATTTTAGAAGGGGAAGTGGCTGATAGTTTTTGGCCATTACCAACTTATCAAGAAATGTTGTTTATTAAGTAATCTAAATCCAGTTTAGATATCCTAAAAATTTTCTAGGGTGCGAAACGCGAAGTGTAACGCACCCTATTTCTCTAACTTTGTAAGAAAAAATTATAGCAGTGACCGCAGTGGTGCTATTGTTCTATGAGTGTGAATAAGCGCTTCGCGCACTCCTTGTAGGTTGGGCCCTTGGAACGAAACCCAACATAATGAGTAATGAGTAATGAGTAATGAGTAATGAGTAATGAGTTTTGAGTAATGAGTTTTGAGTAATGAGTCTTAAAGTCTTGAAGTCTTGAAGTAATGAGTTCCAGTAGGGTGCGAAGTGCGAAGCGTAACGCACCATGACACTATTAAAACACATTGTTTAACTATAAACTTAAAATATGCCATCTAGATTTTTACGAATAGTTTGGGTAGTAGGATGATTTATTTCTAAAGTTCGTTCAGCTATCTCTAAAGCCTTGATGTGTGGGCGTAAGCCTTTGTGTGGGCGTAAGCCTTTGTGTGGGCGTAAGCCTTTGTGTGGGCGTAAGCCTTTGTGTGGGCGTAAGCCTTTGTGTGGGCGTAAGCCTTTGTGTGGGCGCAAGCCTTTGTGTGGGCGTAAGCCTTTGTGTGGGCGTAAGCCTTTGTGTGGGCGTAAGCCTTTGTGTGGGCG
>NZ_JALKVM010000083.1:0-3435 GCF_057440575.1 Johannesbaptistia floridana | reverse complement strand
AATATAGTTTTTTTCTTTCACCCCTAAAGGAGTGGGCTTGTAACCTTATTTTTTTGGTCAACCAATTTTTAAGCGTTGAGCATCAATTCTTTTACTTCAAAACTTAAAGACGTAAAGACTTCAAGACTCCTTACTCCTTACTCCTTACTCATTACTCCTTACTCAATCACCACCAGCAACTTTTGGCAAAGGTGCAAGATCTGAGTCTTACCCACCCTGAACAGTTACAATAATTTAATTAATTTATAGTTAGGTGGAGTAATTGCAATAAAAGTATTAAAATTAAATTAAATAAAAAAAAACTTTTAGCTAATTGAACAGTGTTTTTACTTAAACTATGTCTTTCACTGAAAAACCATTACGAGAAAATGCTTAGTTTCAAAGAAGAAAAAACAATAAGAATCTTATGAGAGTTGTCGTTAATAATAAAAGAACAAGCATTTATCTTCTGCCTTAACTGAAAGTTATCACTGCTTCAAAAGCAGAAAAATCTCAACCATGTTTTAATAAACCTTCAAGAAATGGACCAAAAGCACTATGTCATTAACAATTAAAAAAGGACTTTTCAAACTAGGTATTACTGATTATCATGCAATTTTAGGAGTACAAATAAATGCAGATGTAGAAGAAATTAGAACAAGATATCTAAAAATTGTTCCGATACTTCATCCAGATACCTGTAAATACGATAATGAAAGAAAAAAAGAAGAAGCTAATAAAATTTTAGCTAAGTTAATAAATCCTGCCTATAAAAATCTAACTACACAAAACTTAATGGCAGAACATCAATTATTATTAGCTCAAAAAACTAACGCTATGGTGAGAGAAAAAAGACAAATGACTTTGTCTACAAACATGGTGAAAATTTTAGCCAAAGCGGGGGAAAGATTAGACGAAGTTTATGAAAAGCTCATAAATACTTTAGGAGAAAAAGAATATACTCATGTAGAGACAATTACAGAAAGAATTGCTCAAATCAGCGAAATTAACCTAGTTTACTTAGTATTAAAAGAAGCGCAAAAACAGTCAAAAAGAAAAAAACAAAATTTAAATCAAGACTCAAAAGTAGCTGACACAGCAGCCCATAAGACAGAAAATAATACAGAAGAAGAACAAACAGAAAGCAAAGAATCACAAATAGATACCTATGTAAAAAGAGCGGAAGAGTATAAACAAATAGAAAAATACAAAGAGGCAATTTTAGAATTGAGAGATGCTCTAAAAATAGATCCAAATAATAGTAGTTGTCACGGATTATTAGGATTAGTATACCTAGAGCAAAATAATATGAGTATGGCAAAAATTCACATAGACAAAGCTTGGCAAACAGACCCAAACGATAATATAGTAAAAGAGGCCAAAGAAAAACTAGACAAAAACAAGAAAAACACTAAAGCAGGACCAAAGAAAAATAAATCAGCTTTAGGAAGGTTTAGTAGTTTATTCAGTGGCAAAAATAAATAACAAAAAAACATAAGTTATGATTCATCAACCACCAGCAGGGGCTAGGGATTTATTACCCCTAGAAGTTGCTCAGAAATCATGGATAAACGATAAACTACAGCAAATTTTCGCAAGTTGGGGTTATCAAAGAATTGTTACTTCTACATTAGAATCAGTAGAAACATTAACGGCAGGAGATGCAATCGATTTAAACACGGTGATTCAATTACAACAGGGAGAAGCTACCCTGGGATTGCGTCCAGAATTGACAGCGTCAATTGCTAGGGCAGCCGTCACGAGAATGGCAGGTAACACATATCCCCAAAGACTGTGCTATCGTGCGAACGTCTTCCGCAAACCCCCAACAGGATATCACGGGAAACAACTGGAATTTTATCAAGCGGGAGTGGAATTACTATTTGCCCCAGGAAAACTAGCAGATGCAGAAATACTCCTATTAGCAGTAGACTGTTTAGAAAAAGTTGGGGTGGAAAAATGGCAAATTATTCTGGGAGAAGCTGGGTTGACGCGATCGCTTCTCAGGAGTTTTCCAGAAGAAATTAGACCCCAAGTGCGTAAGTGCATTGCTAACTTAGATCGTATTAGTTTAGAAAATTTGCCCCTAAGCTCGAAGTTAAAAGAAAAAGCATTATTAATACTAGACTTGCGAGGAGAAGCTAACACAGTAATTAGCAAACTAGCCAATCTAGAATTAAACCCAGAAGTAACAGAAATAGTCAATGATTTACAATCACTTACTCAATTAGTGGAAAAAACCAAATCTGTTCCCCTAGTATTAGATCTTAGCTTACTGCAAACCATAGATTACTATACAGGGATCAGTTTTAAAATAGTTGGCTACACCAATAACCAGTGGCGAATTATTGGACAAGGAGGCAGATACGATCAATTACTAGGTATTTATCATCCCCAGAAGAAAACTTCTCCCGGTATTGGTTTTGCTATAAATATCGAAGATTTACACGCTTGTCTGCTTTCTACTAATCAGTTACCAAAACAGACCACCCCTAGTAATTGGCTAGTCATCCCTGCAACTCCTGAAGCCTCCAGTGCCGCTTTAGTTTATGCTGAGAAATTACGTAAGTCAGCTAATTTAGTCAGAGTAGAATTAGAATTAGGTGGCAGAGATCAAGATGAAATTAAAGCTTATGCGAGTAGTTGTCGCATTCGCAATCTAGCTTGGGTAAATAGTCAAGGAATACCTAAAATAGAATATTTATCTTAACTGGGTTTTTGAGCAAGTTAATTGTAAAATTATGTTAAGTAGTTCGTTAGAGTAAAAACAAAAGTGCCTCATACAATTCTTACAGAAACATGTGAAGGAGTAGCAGATTGTGTGGATGCTTGCCCTGTGGCTTGTATCCATCCTGGACCAGGTAAAAATACTAAAGGAACAGATTGGTATTGGATTGACTTTTCTACCTGTATTGATTGCGGTATTTGTCTGCAAGTTTGTCCAGTAGAAGGCGCGATTGTTGCAGAAGAGCGTCCTGATTTACAAAAAACTCCCCAATAAAAATTCTCTGTTCAATAATCAATACTAAATAGTCACTCGCTATAGTGAGTGACTATTTAGTATTACATAACCTCAGATAGAAGCGAAGACTTATATAAGTAGATAGGATATAAATGTTAACGAAATAAAGAGAAAAAATTAATTATGAGTACAGAAGATAAACTCAAAGCAACAGCTAAAAATATAGAGGGCTAAATACAGTTGAAAAATATCTACTCATTACTGCTTAAACTTGCTCATTTAATTAGCTAAATAGCCATAATGAATAAGTTTTAGTTGGTTGACAATTAGGGACAAGGGGATAATTGAGACATAATTACTGTGTTTTCCCCCTTGATGATAAGTCGTTTAGTGCGCTACAAGAGAAAGTCTCGACAACTATTGTTTAGCAATGATATATTATTAATACTTAAGTGGTTGTTTATGATGGTGAAAAAAAAATCTAATACCCTAAG
>NZ_JALKVM010000082.1:0-3440 GCF_057440575.1 Johannesbaptistia floridana | reverse complement strand
TTATCTCCCTGCCCAACCTACAGGCTACAGGCTTCTTACTTCAAAACTCATTACTTATTACTCATTACTCATCTAGGTGCGTTACGGGCTTCGCCCTAACACACCCTACAACTACAACTACTTTTATCCTGTTGGGTTATCTCCCTGCCCAACCTACAGGCTACAGGCTTCTTACTTCAAAACTCATTACTCATTACTCATTACTCATTACTCATCTAGGTGCGTTACGGGCTTCGCCCTAACACACCCTACAACTACAACTACTTTTATCCTGTTGGGTTATCTCCCTGCCCAACCTACAGGCTACAGGCTTCTTACTTCAAAACTCATTACTCATTACTCATTACTCATTACTCATTACTTATTACTCATGTTTGGTGCGTTACGGCAATCCGTTATCTTATTGTGATTTCCCACAGAAATCTTCGGCTAATCCGCACCCTACTACTAGTTTGTTGGGTTTCGTTCCTCAACCCAACCTACAGGCTACTTCAAGACTTCAAGACTTCAAGACTCATTGGTAAAGATGCAAGGGAGTATGAGGCAGAAACAGCTAACAAGACATCATCAATAGACGCTGGCGCAAGGTTTTTAGTCCTATACGAGAAGTAGCAGAAATAAATATAGCATCAGGAAACTTAGTTTTAGCTAAATCAAGAGTATCTTTATCTACTTGGTCTACTTTGTTGAAAACTAACAAAACTTGATTAGATACCAAACTTATCTCCTCAATTATCTTGACAACTGATTGAATATGACTCTGCCAATCAGGATGAGATAAATCAACTAAATGCAGTAAAGCATCAGCTTCGGTGACTTCCTCTAAGGTAGCGCGAAACGCATCAACTAAAGAAGGAGGGAGTTCATGAATAAATCCCACTGTATCAGTTAAGAGAATAGTTTGACTTTCTCCACTAACAAAGTCAGTTATACTCAAACGTCTAGTAGTAGGATCTAGAGTAGCAAACAGTTGGTCTGCTGTATACACCTCCGCATTAGTTAAAGCATTAATTAAAGTAGATTTACCCGCGTTAGTATAACCGACAATCGCCACTGTAAATAACTCATCTTTTTGGCGTTTTTCCCGAAGACGTGAACGGTGAGATTGTAACTGATTTACTTCTTTTTGTAGCTTAGCTAAACGCTTTTCAATCACTCGGCGTTCTGTTTCTAGTTTAGTTTCCCCTGGACCCCTTGTACCAATTCCACCACCTAAGCGAGACATAGCTTGACCTTTTCCGGTGAGACGAGGGAGCATATATTCCATTTGGGCTAGTTCTACTTGTAGTTTTCCTGCCCTAGATTGTGCTCTTTGGGCAAAAATATCTAAGATAACTTCAGTGCGGTCTACAACTTTTACACCTATTTGTTGTTCTAGGTTGCGGGTTTGAGTAGGAGATAACTCCCGATTAAAAGCTACTAGATTTGCTCCCAGGGTTTGAGCATTTAGAGCAATTTCTTCAACCTTTCCTACTCCTACTACTGTTTGAGGATGGGCGCGAGTGCGTTTTTGGCGAATTGTGGCTAAAACTTCACCCCCGGCGCTATCTACTAAGCGTTCTAATTCTGCTAAACTAGCTTCAAATTGCCAGTCCGTCATATCTGGTGTCATTAAACCCACAATAATTACTCTTTCGTGGTCAAGGTCTACCTGTTGAGCGATATATTCCCTACGAAATTCTGATTCTAACCCCTCGACTAGTTCCAGAAAATCTTGTTTACTCAGTACATCTAAGCTGAGAGACTGAGATACTGTCCATAAAGGTTGTTCCTCTGAGTGAGATTCTGATTGGGGAATCAGATGGGCTAAATAACCTTCTTGGATATAGCCTGTGCCACCACCACCGCGGCGCTGGAATCCTCCACCAGTGAGAGTTAAAACTACTAAAGCGTCTAGTCGTTGCATCACCATCGCTGTTAGGCTAGATTGTTTGGGAGGGTCTGATTTGAGCTTAGTAGAGATACACCGAATACCTGAGAGTCTTTCTGCACCATATCTGGGTAATTCCCAGGGAGAAATTTGAGTTTGTCTCGGTGTACCTACTCCCACGCGAATCACTTGTCCCCGTCGATTAATATAGGTACAAATCTCTTGCTTAATCTCTTGACTAATTGCCCCCATTCTTTGGGCAAAGTCAAAGGTGATTACTTGGTCTCCAGGAATTTTTTGATGGTATAGACGTTGTAACTGTTTTAGTTGACTAGGTTTTAGTCCTTGTATGTTTCCGTAGATAGTATCTATAAGTCTAGTGTTAACAATTAACTACAATTTATATTTTAGCCTATTTATTATTTTCCTGGCCATAATTGTTGTTGTAGTGAACTCTAGTACCTGCCCACATTAATTTCTCCCGCAGGGTGGCATAAAAAGAATAGTTTTGACGGAGAATGATGAAGCTGGCAAAATGATTAGACATACCAATACTTACCCATTGTCCTGGCCAAATAGAAGTGGCTAAGGAACCATCTGTCCACAGTTTAGTATTTAGTTCATAGTCTTCTAAGGGCCAAATATTAACTAGGGAACGGGGTGGTAAAATTAGGGAGCGACTTGATAAGCTTAAAGGACAAATCGGGGTAACAGCAATCGCCTCCATCCCCGCATGTAAAATTGGCCCATTGGCTGATACATTGTAGCTGGTTGAACCTGTGGGTGTAGCTACTAGTAAACCATCCCCATGATATTGATCTACTATTTCTCCATCTACTTCCATTTCTAGTATAGATGTGGGCATTCTCTCAATACTTGCGGGTTTTATACACATTTCGTTGAGACAGTGATATACTTCTCCTACTGTCTCCGGCGCCTTGCGATCTCCTTCACAAATAGATGCCGCTAACATCATTCTTCTTTGTACTGCGTAGCGATCTGTTTGTAAACGCTGCCACAGTATTTCTGTATCTTTAAATGTTTCAAAGGGTTCTGTTAAAAATCCTAGATGTCCACCTACATTTACTGCTAATATTGGTATGGATTCACTGGCTAAGTGTCTCGCTGCATGTAAAGTTGTCCCATCCCCCCCTAGTACAATCGCTAGGTCTATTTTACCATTCGCTGAAGCCAGAAACACTGGATATGGATTGTCTTTGTAGCCACTAGGTCCCATCAGCACTTTGCAGTTGAGAGATTCTAACTCCTGGGAACACTTTTCTGCCCATTTTTTACTTTGGCGATCGCCTGCTTTGTGAGCAATTATTACTTGCTTTAACTCCACGGTTGTCTTTTCATCCTCTTTCTCTGGTTCAACTTTTTTTATCTTAATTTGCTAAAAACAACCACGCCATATTTTCATCAAAATTTCAACTCTTCTAGGGTAAATTTAGTAAATTTTGATTTGTCAAAATATCTTATTCCTCTATATAGTAAATTCGAGTTTACTAACCAATCTACCGCTTCTAAAAATCTACTCAAATTTACTCAAACAGCAAAATAAGACAGA
>NZ_JALKVM010000081.1:0-3443 GCF_057440575.1 Johannesbaptistia floridana | reverse complement strand
ACGATATTGACTAGGTTCGTAGTTGGACTTTAGTCCAATAGACATCTTTTGAATATACGATATTGACGGTGCGTTACATCTTACTTCATTTTAACCTTTTTGTCACCCCGTCAGGTTAATATCCTAAAGTTAAGGCGTCTGGGGTACGTGGGTCTGAGGCACCATACATAATACCTTCACTTTGGAGGATGCTTTGAGTACTTCCTAGAGTATTACTAATAACTACTTCATGTCCTTTGTTTCTCAATAATTCTACCGTGTCGCCATTTAAAGCCTCTTCTACAAATAATTTATCTGGTTGCCATTGGTGATGAAACCTGGGGGAGTTAGTAGCTTCGGCTATATTGAGTTTGTGGTCAATTACATTACTGACTATTTGCAGAACTATAGTAATAATTGTACTTCCTCCAGGACTACCAGTAACTAAAAAAGGTTCGCCGTCTTGGGTGATAATGGTGGGAGTCATGGAACTTAACATCCGTTTTCCCGGTTCTACGGCATTTTTTTCACTGCCAATTAAGCCAAAGGCGTTGGGAACTCCCGGTTTAGCGGCAAAATCATCCATTTGGTTATTTAATAAAATGCCTGTATCGGGAACAGTCCACCCAATACCGTAACTAAAGTTGAGGGTATAGGTATTGGCTACGGCGTTTCCGTATTTATCTATAACTGAGTAGTGGGTTGTTTCTTTACTTTCTTTGACTTGGTAGGGATTACCGGGAGAAATTAAATTACTAGGTGTGGCTTCAGTTAGATTTATTTTTGGTCGTAAAATGTTAGCATATTCTTTAGAAATTAATTCCTTGGTAGGAACTTCTACAAAATCAGGGTCTCCTAAATATAGTGAACGGTCTGCATAAGCTAATTTCATGGTTTCTGTGAGTAAATGAATCGTATTAGCGCGATTATGTCCTAATTCACCTATGGGAAACTCTTCTAGTATATTTAGCATTTGAATAAGATGTACGCCACCAGAACTGGGAGGAGGCATAGAAGAAATTTGATAACCTCGGTATTCTCCTTTTACAGGGTTACGGATAACTGGTTGATAATTAGCTAAATCTTTTTTAGTAATTAAACCTCCATTTTCTTGACTATCTTTAGCAATTTTTTCAGCAATTTCTCCTTGGTAAAATGCCTCTATTCCTTGTTCGGCGATTAATTTTAAACTGTTAGCTAAATCTGGTTGTTTTAATATTTCTCCAACTTCGTAATCAATGCCTCCTAGTTTATAGAAAATCTCTCTACTTTCAGGAGATGCTTGTAAACGCTTTTTAGCAAAAATTAATGATCTTTGTAAATCTTCTGTAACGGGAAACCCCTCTTCTGCTAATTTAATCGCTGGTTGTAAAGCTTCTTTTAGAGAAATTGTTCCGTATTTTTCTAAGGCTAATGCCATCCCCGCCACTGTACCGGGTACACCTACGGCTAAATGACCATATTTAGACTTATCTGGTTGTACTTGGCCAAAATCATCTAAAAATATATTTTTATCTGCGGCTAAAGGCGCTTTTTCTCGATAGTCTATGGCTACTGTTTCTTTGGTTTCTCCTAGATGAATGACCATGAAACCACCACCGCCAATGTTGCCAGCGCGAGGGAGGGTAACAGCTAAGGCAAAACCGATGGTAACAGATGCGTCTATAGCATTGCCTCCAGCTTTTAATACCGCTAAACCTGCTTCTGTAGCTAGTTTTTCTTGGGTGGCTACCATGCCGTTATTAGCAGTGACAGGGTGGAAAATATCCTGGCGACTATAGATGGTTTGTGCTTGGGAAACTGAGGTTATACTTATTAGTAAGATTGGAAGGAAAAATAAGATAAATTTATAGATGATAGGGTGACTCATATTTTACACCAGAACTTATGTACTAATTTTTCAGGAAAAATGTTCTTTATGGTTAATTCTCTATAATCTTTGTCTCCTAGGGGTTTAATATCAATTCTTTTACTTCAAAACTTCAAGACTTCAAGACTTCTTACTTCAAAACTTCAAGACTTCAAAACTCATTACTCATTACTTATTACTTCAAAACTCAAAAGGGCGATCGCCCTTTTGTTCTACTCTTGTATTCTTAGGTATTTTCAATTTCTTGTTGTTTATATCCATACATATTGCTATGATTTATTGTAGATATGTTTGTCAAATATGAAATAAGGCTTTCTTTCGTATTTGATTATACTTATTGACTTAAATATCTTAACTAGTGGAAGAGTGAGTGTAACTTTAATTATACTTTGCACCATAAAAAAATAGAAAGCCGAAAATGTTTATAGTTTAAAACGTATGTACATTTTATGAATATCATTAATCATTATTATTTTCAAAAACTGTGGTTAGGATTGATTGCCACTACTGGCTTACTGATTATTCCCGAAGTAGTCAAGGCAGGAGACTTAGCTGACAGTATTTTATTAGGTTGTGACCCAGGACGTCCTAATAGACTTCCAGATTTACCCTGTGACCCCAACGCAGATATATCAATAAATGTTCTTGAAGAACCAGGCTTTACCGGAACTGCTGGTATTGATGGTGAGTTTCGATTAGTTCCTTTACCTCCTGGTAACCCAGGAGGAATGGGTGGTATAACTATAGAAAGCTATACTACTGGTTCTCCTCTTCGTTTAAATATGGATTTTACTCTCCCTCGTCAAAATAATCCAGCTTCAGATCCCGATACAAATGGAATATACTTGACTAATGTAAATTCTAGTCCTGAAAACGATTTTAATCTCCTAGGGGATAGAAATGCTCTGATACAGGACTTACAAGCTGGTAGTTGTCCTCAGTGTAGCATTGAAGGTACTCCCTATCCTCCTCCAGCTATCGAAAACTTTGTGGTTCTAAACCCAGAGGGAATACCCCCAGTGGTTATGGATGGAATAGATTATGAGAGTATTGCCTTTGATTTGTACTCAATAGGTGATATTTCTCTCACTCCCTCTGATTTGGGTAGAGGCACAATTTTAACTACTAACATGGAAATGTTAGCCTACAAGGTAAATAGTTCAGGCCAAAGAATTGAAGAACATACCTTCTTTCAATTCGAGACTCTTAGAGAATTACGACCTTTTGTGAACGAGGTAGAGGCAACATTAACCGTTGCTGTCCCACAACCCATTGACGTGGTGACAAATATCCTATCAACTCCAGGGGGGAGCCTAAGTAGTAATAGTGTATTTATGGATTTCGATGTAACTAGTCAAAGTCTTGTATATAGAACGCAATCAATACCTGAACCTCTAACGATTTTGGGAAGTGGTTTAGTATTGAGTTTACTTCCCATATTAAAAAAACAAGTAGGAAAAAAATAAAAATAGAATTTCGACCCCTAGGTTTGTAGTAGGGCTTTAGCCCGATTAATTTGGGGAACTAAAGTCCTCTGCCAGGTTTGTAGTAGGGCTTTAGCCCGATTAATTTGGGGAACTAAAGTCCTCTGCCA
>NZ_JALKVM010000080.1:0-3444 GCF_057440575.1 Johannesbaptistia floridana | reverse complement strand
AATGAACTTTTTCTGAGGTTAATTTAGTACATAAGTTCTGGTGCAAGATATGAGGTTAGGCTAAAGAGTGGGTTTCACGACTTTTATAGCAATGAGCCAATAGATGTTGACAAAAATGATGAAAAGCCCCCCTTAGTACCTATCCTTTATAAGCAACTCACCAAACCCTTGTATAGCAGGGAGCACCGGAGCAGGGAGAGGGGATTTTTTGCTAATAATAAATCTCGGATTTATTTTTCTTTTAAAAAACATAGTAAAAAGCCTACCGTTTAAACGTTACATTTTGAAATAAAAAAATGAATGAAACAGCCCTGGGCTCCTTACAGGGCTGTTTCATTCTCTCTGGTCAAAATCAGGCGATCGCTGACTATAATCTTTTCTTCTCAAGTATTCTACATTTTTTTCTTAATAATAATTCCCTTATTTATTTTTCAGAAGAAAAAACAGTTCAAAGTCTTACTATCAAATGCTTACAACTTTAGTAAATTTTTAGAATGAAACAGCCCTGGGGCTCCTTAGTCAAGCTATGCTTTATAAACATCTTTCTTAACATAAAACTTGACAAAAACACCAACTTGTGTATCAGTGCTTTTTGAGATTTTGTCTAAGAAATTAATGTATAGTAATATACATTTTATCCACAACTTAAGTAATTTTACTTAAAACCCCTCTCCCTGCTCCGGTGCTCCGGTGCTCCCTGCTTTCTCAAAATAAATATGTTTGATTCAAAACCTACGCAGTATTGGGATTGGTAGATGATAGCCTCAACTATCAACATAAGTTAAACTAAAAATGATATCTTTAACTTATTTGTACCTATCGATATGTTTTTACAAGAACTCAATCCTTTGTTCCAAGAATTAGTAAACCAACCATTAGCCTTTGTTAATGGGTTTGTTGCAGGAGCTTTACGTCTCAATCTTAATGATGATCCTTTGAAAACTTGGTTAGAACAACAAGGTTTTAATCCTAATAGTTATGGTGGTTCTAACAAAAATGATAATGGCAGTAAACCTCAATCTATTTCTATAGATTAATCCCAAAAGTATGTATGTAATTTAAATATTTTGCATACATACTCTATTATAAGTGAACTTTCCTGCTCTCTTGGGGCAGGGCTGTTTTATTCTAAAATTTTGTCGTAAGCTAGAAGCTAGACACAACAAAAGTTGTCGCTCTTTTTAGCTATTTTTAGAAAAAAGGGGATTTATTATTAGCAAAAAATCCCCTCTCCCTGCTCCGGTGCTCCCTGCTCCCTGCTTTTCCTCACCATTTTCTTTGTCAAGAACAAAACAGCCCTGGCTCTCTTGGGGTTATGGGGAAAATTGTGATTATTGCGCTGGAAACCGACGCTATCACGCTCCGCAATTGAAGAATGGAGAATGGAGAATTCCTGTGAGTTTTGTTTCAAATAAACTTTTATGAAGAGAAAATGTTAAGTTAAAAATATAGTTTACTAAACTTAACATATAAAATGACACAATCAGCTAGTAAAGAATTAAGTAATCCATTTTTAACAGATAATTTTGCTCCTGTCAAGGAAGAAACCACAGTAGAAAACCTCCCAGTTATTGGGAAAATCCCCGATAACTTAAATGGTTCTTTTGTCCGTAATGGTCCTAATCCACAGCATGACCCTATTGGTCAATATCATTGGTTTGACGGAGACGGTATGTTGCACCAAGTAGAAATTAAACAGGGTAAAGGGACATATCGCAACCGCTACGTAAAAACCCCTGGGTTTTTAGAAGAAAAAGAAGCAAACAAAGCTATTTATACAGGTTTATTAGAACCAGCTAGGGATGGTTATAAATCTGGTAAAAACGTTTCTAACACAGCTTTGGCATGGCATAGTAATAAATTGTTGTCTTTGTGGGAAGGAGGAGAACCCTATTACATTGAGTTACCAACCCTAGAAACTATTGGTAAAGAAACCTTTAATCAAAAGTTAAATACATCATTTACCGCACACCCTAAAGTAGATCCCATCACGGGTGAAATGATGTTTATTAGCTACAATATGGTTCAGCCACCCTTTTTGCGCTACGGTATTGTTGACAGTGACGGAGAAATCAAGCATTTTATTCCTATTGATTTACCAGTAGGTGTAATGATGCACGATTTTGCAGTTACTGAAAATTATACTATCTTTTTAAATCTACCCTATACTTTTCGTCCTGAACGTATGGCTAAGGGAGAATCACCTTTAGCATTTGAAGCCAATACACCAAGTTCTTTTGGAATTTTACCTCGTCACGGAAAACCTGAAGATATTATTTGGTTTACAGCAGATCCCTGTTATATGTTTCATACTCTCAATGCCTATGAATCAGGCGATGAGATTGTTCTGTTAGGTTGTCGTATGGCTAAAACCGAGGTTTTATCTTCAACAGATGATTCAGAATCATCTTTTGGGGATAGTTTACCATTCTTAACTAAATGGCAATTTAATCGTAAAACTAAACAGGTAAAAGAAGAAAGAGTAGATCAAAGACCTTCAGAATTTCCTCGGGTTAATGAGCTGTATTTGGGACGTAAAACCCGTTATGGATATGCTGGTGCTATGGCCCCTCAACCGCTACCTTTGTTTGATGGTGTAATTAAATATGATTTCGAGAGCGGCGAATCTTGGGAATATAAATACGGTGAAGGACGTTATGGTGGTGAAGTGGTTTTTGCTCCCAATCCCGAAGGTAATACTGAAGATGATGGCTGGTTAATGACCTACGTTTATGACCAATCTACCCAGAAGTCAGAATTAATCATTATTGACGCTCAAGATTTAAGGGCAGAATCCATAGTAAGAGTTGAACTACCCTGTAGAGTTCCTTACGGATTTCACGGCACTTGGATAGAAGCTAAATAGGGTAAGGGTGAAAAAGTAAGTTTTTGATGCGGTGGTAGGCTTTGAGGTAACAAACATTTGATGCTAATTAAGTAATCAAAAACAAAAATGAACTTTTTTGAGCGCAAGCCTGAAGGGGCGCAAGCTGAAGGGGCGCAAGCCTTGCGCCCCTACAACGGGAAATGGATCAAATTTCACCACAACGAAAACCACGCTCATTATCATCTTTCTGACGGTGATACGCGCATCCAGTTATTACTCAGATCTTGCATCTTTACCCAAAGTTACTTGTGGTGGATGAATAATGAGTAATGAGTAATGAGTTTTGAAGTAATGAGTAATGAGTTTTGAAGTCTTGAAGTTTTGAAGTACTATCAAGTCCGTTTAATCAGTTATATTATGAGATAATTGATGCAAATACTTAAAAACCATCTTTCTCCCCCTCTCCCCCTCTCCCCCTCTCTCCCTCTCCCCCTCTCTCCCTGCTCCGAAAGCTCCCTGCTCCCTGCTCCGAAAGCTCCCTGCTCCCTGCTCCCTGCTCCGGTGCTCTCCCTCTCCCCCTCTCTCCCTGCTCCGAAAGCTCCCTGCTCCCTGCTCCG
>NZ_JALKVM010000079.1:0-3455 GCF_057440575.1 Johannesbaptistia floridana | reverse complement strand
ACCGTGCTAACCTCGGATTTGAAGTAATGCACGAAAGAAACGCTCACAACTTCCCCTTAGACTTAGCTAGTGTAGAAACTGCACCTGCAATCAAAGGTTAAGTTGACTTGATTTAAAACATAATTCTAAGCGTCCCTTTTTAGGGGCGCTTTTTTATTTATGTCAAAAGGCAAAAGACAAGTGTGAGTAAAACCTCTTATCATAACTAATTAAATAGATTTACTTGTATATAGATAGAATTATGAGTTTAAAAGCATTCTTGTTTAATTTTAATGGTGTAATTGTCAACGATGAAGAAATCCGTCAAAAACTAATAGAAGATATCTTACTACAAGAAAACTTACGTTTTGATGTAGATGAATATCAAAAACTATGTATAGGAAAAAGCGATCGCGCTTGTCTTCATTGTTTACTATCTAACCGAGGAAGAATGGTTTCAGATGATTATATAAACAAGTTAGTGGAAAATAAAACCGAAGGATATAAAAAAGTATGCCAAGAAATAGAAGAATTCCCAATCTATCCTGGGTTAACTAACTTTCTTAACTTATTACAGGAAAAAAAGATAATTATCGCCGCAATCACCAGCGCTTTGCCTCAAGAAGCTGAGTTTATTTTAGAAAAATTAGAAATTAGTTCTTATTTTCAGCAGGTATTTTCTGAAGAAGTAATCAAAACCTCTAAACCAAATCCAAATATATATTTATATGCAGCGAAGTCTTTAGATTTACTCCCTCAAGAATGTTTAGCATTAGAAAATACCTTGATTGGGATTGAAGCAGCTAAAAAAGCGAGAATGCCTGTAGTGGGATTAGCTAATACCTACCCTCTGCATCTGTTGCAACGTCAAGCAAATTGGTCTGTAGACGATTTAGAGGAATTAGAATTAGAAAGAGTCGAACAGATATTTGAGGAAAATATGTTAGAATAAAGGTTTGATTGGGGAATTAGCTCAGTTGGTAGAGTGCTGCGATCGCACCGCAGAGGTCAGGGGTTCGACTCCCCTATTCTCCATAGAAGTATCACAAGAGCGCAAGGCTTGTACCACAAGGGCGCAAGCCTTGCATCACAAGGGCGCAAGCCTTGTATCACAAGGGCGCAAGCCTTGCATCACAAGGGCGCAAGACTTGTATCACAAGGGCGCAAGACTTGTATCACAAGGGCGCAAGGCTTGTATCACAAGGGCGCAAGGCTTGTATCACAAGGGCGCAAGGCTTGTATCACAAGGGCGCAAGCCTTGCGCCCCTACTATTTATATGAAATTGATTAAAAAATGCTTAAAATAGCTTTAAAAGTAATAGCGATTGCTAAAAAAACAATTAGCGGATTCTATATTTGTTGCCAGCGATGTTGTCACCATCCCCTGAATGATGTTGATTTACAGGATTCTGTATATTGTCTCCTAATTTTACATTAATATTTTTAGCTATTTTTAACACTGAATCTATTGTTTCTGATGTTCTTAATGGTAAACGAGAATTAAATAAAAAACATATTCAAAGATTAGCAAATTTTTTTAATCTATCTCCTGCTATTTTTTCCCTAGAAATAACAAAAACTTTGCCTAAAAGTTAAATTAGTCAGTTAAGTAATTTCTCAATGCAGACTCCTAAGTTGATTCCCAGTTAAATCAAGATGAGTGAGATTTTGTTGCCTTACTTCTTTAATTTTACGCTGAATCTATTCAGAAGTTGACATGATATTATACGCGCCTCGGGTTTACATACCCCAATTAAAAATGAGGTTCGTAGTTGGACTTTAGTCCGAAAGATTGTGAGGGAACAAATTACTTAAAATTCATTTTAAAAGAACCTAAAACCGCTAAACTCAGATCTTGCATCTTTACCTAATGTTACTGGTTGTGGTTGAGTAATGAGTAATGAGTAATGAGTAATGAGTAATAAGTTTTGAAGTTTTGAAGTAAGAAGTCTCGAAGTCTCGAAGTCTCGAAGTTTTGAAGTTTTGAAGTTTTGAAGTTTTGAAGTTTTGAAGTAAGAGAATTAATGCGATCGCGCTTAAAAATTGATTCTCCCTTGTCGGCCAATTTCTGTACTTTTGTTTTGGTGCAAGATATGAATAAACCTAACACCTGTATTTATTTTAACCTTGTTGTCACTCCGTCAGTGATAGGGCTTTAGCCCTACTACAAACTTATCTAAGTATTATTATTAACATTACCAGCTACGTTGTCACCGTTGCCAGAATGATTTTGATTAATACGATTATTCATATTATTTCCCTAATAAAGTGTGGTTAAATTAGTCAGGTGAGCTTTATTTTTAATTTTTGCTTTTTGCTCCTCTTTAGTCGATTTGGATTAATCGTCTTAAAAACTTAACAGATTGTTATTTTTTTCTTGGGAGATCGCATAGGTTAAACTCTTATCCTGTAAGGTCTCTGGATTAAGCGATCTCTTCGAGATCGAGAGCGAAGCGAGAGTGCGCTCTTTTTGTGAGAAATGCGGGATGTACCCCGTCAGCTATAATAAAGAGAAAACCACCATTAAAATAGTTTTTTATAAAATGTCAAAATATTTTCAAAAAGCTCAATTAACTGTATTGATATTAATTGCTATATTTTTATTTTTCATATCTTTTGAATTGTTGAAATTAGAAAAAGTAACTGCTTCAGCACCTCAACGAGTAGCTATTTGTCGCTCTGATGGAAGTGCTTGTGCAGATGTATTCTGTCTGGAACCAAACTCGTTTGGTAGGGGAGGGGGATGTTATTTAGGTAACTGGCCGGGTAGAACCTAAAATAGGGTTCTGTTGCCAAAATTTTTGGCTACGCTATATGTATTGTTAATTTTGATTAATTTTTCCAAAAAAAACGCTACCAATAGTGTTGCTTATTTTTTTGGCAACAGAACCTAGTACTTCAAATAAACATGTAATATAAATAAACAAAAGAGCGATCGCCACCAGCCACAGCCTTTAGATAATATAGCATTGCTCGTTATAGTGTTAACTATATTTACATAAACTTTTCCCCCCAAACCCCCCTTATTAAGCTATCCTTTATAAACATCTTTCTTAACATAAAACTTGACAAAAGCCGCTACTTGTGATTTAGTGCTTTTTGAGATTTTGTCTAAGAAATTAATGTATAGTAATATACATTTTATCCACAACTTAAGTAATTTTACTTAAAATTTCTCCCCCTCTCCCGGAGCTCCCCTGCTCCCCCTCTCCCGGAGCTATACAAGGATTTGGTGAGTTCCTTATAAAGCATAGTTATTAAGGGGGGCTTTTGATGATAACTGTAAACATCTATTTGCGAGCTTGCTATATATAGCAATTTTCTTTTTTACTGAGGTACAAAAACTTCAGTTTTGAGGCAGTTTTCTCAGATCTTGCATCTTTACCCAAAGTTACTGGTTGTGGTTGAGTTTTGAAGTAATAAGTAATGAGTAATGAGTTAAAGAATTGATGCTCAACGCTTAAAAATTGGTATAC
>NZ_JALKVM010000078.1:0-3469 GCF_057440575.1 Johannesbaptistia floridana | reverse complement strand
TCTTACTCAATTATACCAAACTACCTGAAGTCTCACATTTTTTGCGACGGAACCATAGTCTTCAATCAATGATGTCCATTGTTGATTATTATTATCACAGTTGACTGTGTTTAATTCCATATCATAAGTTCTCTCTTCAATACATAGATTATTTACTTGACCGTAGCGATTTTGAATGGTGATTTTTTGAGAAGCTTTTGCTGGTAAAATACTGTAACTACATACCAACCCTAAAAGAGAAGCAAAAATTGCGCTTTGGAACAAAGTATTTTGTTTCTCTTGTTCTTCTTTTTTAGTTTTTCTCATTGAATTACCTATTTCATATTAGTGGTTAAACTACATAATACTTAGTACATTAGGATCTTGTCAAGTGAAACGTAAACTTTTTTGAAGCCAATTTAAAGTATGAGTAAATGATCTAACTTCTTTCAACATGGACAAAAGGCGATGGCTCATCGGGGAGAAAACGAAATACATCAATTCCATAGATAGGCGTTTCACTCTTCCACCTTTCCTTCTTTGTTTCTATTAAAATACAAAAATCGCTTACCAACAAAATCCGTTAGAACGAGGCAAATAATGGTTTTGTTGCAAAGAGTTCTGAAGCAGACAAGATTACTATGTATCTCGTAAGTTTTAAGCAGCAACATCAAAAAGTGATTCAATAAATTCTTTTTGAGCTACACTATCCCTATGATCAACACCATCAACTTGACCTTTGTTAATCGCGTGCATAATTTCAATTCCTCTGATGGTTCGCCACGCTGTATAGAACGACTTGTAACCCAGGGAAGCATTTGTTATTTTCTTGACCGCTCGATGGTCTTGTTCAATCTTATTATTAAGATATTTCACTCGTCTCAATTCACTATTTGGATCCAGAGTCCCTTCTTTCTTCAGGTCTTCTACGGCTGGTGGATAAGCTTTATCTAAATCTGTATTAATTACTCTCGGTTGCATACTGTGACTATTTTTGAGGACTTTCTCAAAGAATCTTTTTGCGGCCTTTCCATTCCGTCTGGCACTCAACATAAAATCTAAAGTATTACCATTGCTATCGATAGCACGATATAAATATTTACATTTCCCTTTGACCTTAATATAGGTTTCATCAACACGCCATGAATCGTTAGTTGGTTTGAGATAACGACGAGTTCGCTTATCAATTTCTGGTGCGTAGGTATGAACCCAACGACATATAGTTGAGTGGTTAACTGATAAACCCCTTTCTAACATCATCTCTGACAAATCCCTATAGCTTAAAGGATAGCGAAGATACCAACGCACATTAAGTAAGATTATTTCTTTTTGGAAATGGCGCCATTTGAAGGGTTGTTTGGGATTCATCAATCAGGTTAAATAAAGCAGTCGCGCCCCTATATCTTAACATATTACGAGCACGACTTATATTTTTTGCAACAGAACCACTTTCTGAGGGTTCCACTCTCGGATGCAACTTTTCAGGTCGCACTTTCCATGTCTCTAAATTAACATATTTTCCTCCCCTCTGAACGCTTACGTTTTAAGGGTTCTTGATTACCAATTATTTCATAAAAATTAGAGTCTATCTAAAGACATTTGATTAAATACAATTTGTAAACAAGCTGGTGTGGCATGATGCCAATCAATAAACTGTTCTTCACTACATCCTAATTTGGCAGGATTGAAGCTACCGGCCACAATAAGATCGTATTTTTGACCAAATTCATCAGCTATTCCTTCAATTTTTTTAAGAGTTTCCCCAAATTGCTGGTTGCTAATTCCTTGATAAAATGTGGGATGAAATGGGGTTTGTGCTAGGATAACCTTCACTCCCTGTTCCTTTAAGAATGCTAATAATTTTTCTGTGGCTTCAATCATCAGAGGATCAACTTGGAGTTGGAAATTTTGGAATTGTTCCAGTCGCTTTAGGGCATCCTGTCGAGCATATTCAGGAGTAAATCTTTCTCTATTCTGTAATGACCAATGTAGTGAACCATCCGAACCTATGACGTCAAGAGTTTTCGTTTCCGTTACTTTAATCGGCCCCGGAGTTTCCCCTCCAACTATATTTCGTTTAATTTGTCTATTCAAATCACTCCCAGAGAATAAGGCCAGCCAATGCTGGGTACGAAGTGTCTTATACCAAGGATGAGGTTTGATGCCTAATTGACGAGCCATAGCACGATATTCTGGCATAAACTCTCTCCACCCTTGAGGTTTTCTCATCTCAATAGGCTCAAATATTCTATAACGAAGACTCAGAATTAAAGTTTTTGGCATTCGATTATTTTCTAGTAACAAATTAGTTATGGCAAAAAAGTCTTCATTGTAGTCGCTATGTCCATGAGCATTATAAAAGGTTTTACCTTTAACTAACTCGGATGAGGCTTCTTGCCAACGACTTCCTCCCCAAACAATTATTTCTGGCGTTTTCTCTAAAAGCTTAATATGTTCTCGGCGAAAAGCTCGCCAATTAATATTAGGATCGTAAATTGAATAATTATAACCATCGTTTAAATACTTAGCAACACGCTTCATATAGTCTGTGCGATATATCATTGGGTGCATCAAGTAATTACCAATACTAGTTAATGTAAGTAGAACAATTACGGTTGAAACAAATAAAAATAGCAGAAATCTTAATTTACTTTTAATAGGTTTATTTAAGATTCTTTTTGTTTTCTTATCAGAACCTTCAGAATTTGATAACATACTTTTTATGTCTTTTATTTAACTATGTCTTTTTTTCATATAGCTCTCTCGTCACTCCTTCAGGTATAATTCCCACAAGGTAAGTTGTTAGAGCCTATCAACGGAAAATTTACAGATAGTAATTTTTTACAGTTTTATTCCCTTTTGCAACAAGATTTGCCGAATACTTTTAACACTAGTAAGTGAAGGTACTTGGCTGGAAGAAAATTGAACATTGAAGGCTTGTTCAATGGACATGATCAATTCAATATGCTTTAAGCTATTCCAGCCTTTAGAAGTACGAGGGCTAGTTTCATCATTAATTAAATCAATTGGTTCTTGAATTACATTAGCAATGATTTTTTCGAGAGATTTCATCTTTAAACACTCCTTTTACTAGATTAATTTTTTTAACTTAAGTTCAAAATTAGCTCAAACCTAATCCTTCTGTCAATACCTTCGCCAAAATGAAGAAAGAAAATTAATGTAGAGTCAAGAGGACTTTTTGTAGGAAAATGGTTTTATTAATCAAATAATTTTCTCAAATTAAGTCTATGCCTGATATTTTAGCACTTTTGACCTGTCTCAATTTTCAACTAGATACTACACAAGTTAGTCACTTTGGTCGTATTATCTCCGCTCTATTAGCTATGAGTGGACGTATTACTATGAAAGGAATCTCTCGGTGGGCGGGAAAAGGCGGAAGTTACAGAAACATACAACGATTTTACTATCATCCTTAGGTTCTGTCGCAAAAAATTTGAAAGAGTACAATCATCCTACATCAATCTAACTT
>NZ_JALKVM010000077.1:0-25391 GCF_057440575.1 Johannesbaptistia floridana | reverse complement strand
GGCGAGCGTATTACAAACTAAATAAACTATTGAAAGCTGAACTTGGATACATAAATAGGAATACCTTTTATCGTATGGAAGTGTACCCTAACTGGGCGTGTAAGGTCAAGCTAGTTATTGAGTCTACACCTGTAGTGTAGAGTACCGAGTAATTAGCAAGGAATAAAAACACTTTACATGGCAAAAGATATACCGCTGACTTTTTTCTGTCTTATTTTGCTGTTTGAGTAAATTTGAGTAGATTTTTAGAAGCGGTTACTGGCAAAAATTGCTGAAGGTGAGTTGTTAGTTGTTCCCGCGCCTCCTAATTATTCGGACAAGAATTCATAGGTCCTTAATCGGCAGATATTCAGAAGCTTCGCTTAGCAAGCTTTAGGGAATCTCACATCTTCCACCAGTACTTATGTACTAAATTATTGTGAGAAAAAGTTCATTTCTCTTTCGCCTAAGAAAAGGGTCTTTAGAACAAAAATACTGAATACGCCTTGAGTGTCAACCAATTTTTAAGGTTTAGCATTAACTCATTACTTCAAAACTCATTACTTCAAAACTCAACCCCCACCAGTAACTTTGGGTAAAGATGCGAGAGTCTGAGTAATCCTACCTGTTAACCGAGCAGTATTGGGAAGAGCCGCAATTTCTAATTCTTATGGCCTATTCCTAAAGCTGCTAACTGGGCCTCGGCTTTGTTTAATGATTCATACCACTCTTTTTCGGGATCGCTATCTGCTACTATTCCTGCACCTACTTGACCCCAAACTAGGGATTTTTCTGGTTGTTGCTGGTATAAAAGGGTACGAATCAAAATATTTAAGTCTAAATCACCGTTAACATTGAGATATCCACAAGAACCATAAAACAAGTTCCGCCGTACTGGTTCTAAACCTTCAATAATCTCTAAACAACGTACTTTGGGACAACCAGTAATAGTACCCCCAGGAAAAACTGACCTAATTAAGTCGATACCGTCGTAGTTATCATCGAGTATACCCCGTACATTGCTCACTAAATGAATAACATGGCTATAACGCTCTATAGTTAACAATTCATCTACTTCTACAGAACCCCATTGACAAACTCTACCTAAATCATTGCGTTCTAAATCTACTAACATGATATGTTCGGCTCGTTCTTTGTTGGTACTAATTAACTCTTGAGCGAGTTTTTGATCTAATTGGGGATTTAATCCACGAGGACGAGTTCCGGCAATGGGACGAGTTTGAGCTTGTTTGCCTTGTAGTTGTATTAGACGTTCTGGAGAACAACTAATCATCATTCCCCAGGGAGTCTGCCAATAACTAGCGAAGGGAGAAGGGTTGATTTTAGATAGGTTTTGATAAATCAACCAAGGATCTAAAGAAGTGGTTATTTGTTCCCCTGATTGCCAGTTTGGAGATGCGGTAACTTGAAAGCGTAAAGAAAGATTAGCTTGAAAAATATCTCCCGCTTTGATGTATTTGAGGGCTTCTTTTACAGAGGCTTGATAATTAGTTTTATTTGTTAGGAGAGAGAATGTATAGTTAGGGGAGTCGGAGGAGAGAGGAGATGGGGGTTTAGGAGTATTTAAACGTTCTTCTAATTCTGTTAATTCTGTAGGAGTAGAGGCAGCTAACCACAGTACTTGTTTTAAGTGGTCGGCGATCGCAAAGGCCCTTGGTTCGTACCAATAGGCTACAGGAAAAGGGAGAGTATCAATTTTGAGTTTTGGTAAGCGTTCAATTTCCCAAGCTAAGTCATAGCCTAACCAACCTAGCCAACCGCCGCTAAAGGGTAAATCAGGGTGTTCTTGAGTCACTAATGTATGGTCTCTTTGGCTCAAAAAACGTAGTAAGGGTAAGATTTGACCTACAGTTGGTGTCCACAGTTGACTTTTGCCCTTAATTACCCGAGGTTCGCTGGCACAAAGGGAATATCGAGCTAAATTAGGCTGTTCTAAATAGCTAGGAAAGGGACTTTCTAGGAGAGTAGCAATAGTGTTAGGGCGACGAAATAACTGGTCAAAAATCTGAGCACCAGTACGATTATGGAGAGGGAGCGATCGCCAATACCAAGGGGGAATAGTCGTCATACTTTAAACTAGCAGGGGAGCTTTCGGAGCTCCGGGAGAGGGGGAGCTCCGGGAGCAGGGGAGCTCCGGGAGCAGGGGAGCTCCGGGAGCAGGGGAGAGGGGGGGAGACTTTTAAGTTTTAAGTAGAGATAGAAAAATAAATACATTTTGACAATCGAATTTAGAGTCACTCAATTAATTAATTTGATAATATCCAGTTTAAATGGGTATTAGCCTATCATAATTTTTGGCAATAAAACCATCTTATCCCATATAATCCATAATTGAACCTTGCTCCAAACTTGTAAAACGACGATACAGTGATACTGCTTCTGATTCACTTAAACTAGCAACAATATCAACGGCTAAAACCTAACATATAAGTGCGTAACCTCCGTTACCTCACACCAAAGCATCTTTATCAAAAGTTACTGGTGGGGGATGAATTATCAGGGCTGTTTCGTTCTTGACAAAGAAAATGGTGAGGAGGAGCACCGGAGCACGGGAGCAGGGAGCAGGGAGAAGGGATTTTTTGCTAATAATAAATCACCTTTTTTCTAATAATAGCTAAAAAGAGCGTCAACTTTTGTGGTGTCTAGCTTCTAGCTTACGAAAAATTTTAGAACGAAACAGCCCTGGATGAATTATGAGTAATGAGTAATGAGTAATGAGTCTTGAAGTAATGAGTAAGAAGTCTTGAAGTTTTGAAGTAAAAGAATTGATGTTAAACCTCTAGGAGACAAAGATTATAGAGAATTAACCATAAAGAACATTTTTCCTAAAAAATTAGTACATAAGTTCTGGTGGAAGATATGAGGTTACTTAAGCTAAATTTTTAACTATACGAAAACCTATATGAGACATTCCTGTATCTGGTGATTGAGCCTCTCTAGCTGCTGGACGATAACGACTACAATAGTTTTTCGCACATAAAAAAGAACCACCCTTGACTACATGTTTAGCTACTCCCGGTTCTCTTGGGTCAAAACTCTCCTCTTGTTTAGCAACCATGGGGTTAACTTTTCCTGATTTAGATTGATGGCTGATGGTATACCAATCTTCAGTCCATTCCCACACATTACCAGTCATATCGTAGAGTCCATAGCCATTAGCAGGGAAAGAACCTATGGGAGCAGTACGGAAGTAACCGTCTGTCTGTTGATTTTCTAGAGGAAACTTACCTTGCCAAGTATTAGCTTTTTGAGGGGAGTATTGATTTCCCCAACTAAAAATCCTATCTACAAGTCCACCACGGGCGGCAAATTCCCATTGGGCTTCTGTGGGTAAGTCAGCATTAGCCCACTTGGCATAAGCTTGGGCATCTTCGTAGGCAATATGCACCACGGGATGATTTAATCTATCTTCGATATTACTATCTTTTCCTTCAGGATGACGCCAATTAGCACCGGGTAGCCAATACCACCAAGATAGATTGGGGATTCTTCCATCTGGTAGAGGTTCGGGAATACGAAAAACTACAGAGCCTGGGGCTCTCTCTTCATCAGTAAGATTGGGGAATTGTTCTACGGATAGAGGTCTTTCGGCAACGGTTACATAGCCTGTTTCTTCTACAAACTTCGCATATTCAGCATTAGTAACTTCATACTTGGCGATACAAAATTCAGTTACGCTGACATCATCGGCGGGTTGTTCTTCACGATAAAATTTATCTGAACCAATTGTAAAACTTCCTCCCTTTATCAGTACCATATCTTGAGGACAACTGGGAGTATCTGCGGCTAAGGTAGGAAAAGTAGTTAGTATTAGGCAACTAAATATAATTGTCAGGGATAATATTAATTTTTGGGCATAGTTAAGCATATATAACATTTCTTTTAGTGATATTAATAATTAAATTAGAGTTTAACAATAGTTTAGTTTAACACTTGAGACAATTGAACATGATTTAATGATGCTGTATCATTTCCTTTAAAAATCCCTTGCGAGCATAAAAAGCCCTAGAGATAGAGCCATGCCCAGGTCCTTTAGTTCTAGGCTGAATATACACCCCGAATCGCCCACTAAGACTAGAAAAGCCTTTTGTGATTATTATTTGTCTAACTAGCTCATAGTCTGCTTTAATTTGATTAAAAACATCTGTATCATCAAGGTCAAACTCAGTAACTGAATAAAGTATTGAGCTTTTCTCTTCTTTACTCTCCCAGATACGAATAGGTATCAATATCTTCCTCATCTTGTTTAACAGATGACTATTTTCAAAGGGAGTATTCTTGACGTTATATGGGTCAATCATAGTAATAGCCATTGTTTCTTTAACTGTTAAAGCGCCGCTTTTTAAGTACTTCAAAGAACAAAGCTTTAACTCCCATGAGCCAAAGTTAGGTGACTGTGAAGAGTTAAGGGGTAATCCTAAGTAACGCTCAATTACGTGACCTGCCCAACCTTTGTTAATTTTACCATCCTTTTTTCTTACTGTTACCTCAAGCTTATCGGCGAGCTGTCTTAAATCCTGCCCAATTAGCTCACTAATCTTGGCTTTTGCCTCTTTTCGCTCCATTTTCTCTTAATAATTAGTTACTATTAATTCATTTATAGCACCACGCTTACTGGCATTACTATTAATCATTCTTGTGGCTGCTACTCGTCTGATATTAAAATCTTGATAAAGCTCATCAAAAAATTCATCTGAGGGATTTTCATTTTTTGGATCTGAATTACTTAGCATTAAGTAAACTTGGTAATCACTGTTTAATCTTCTATAAAATTTAGCCAACCGCTTTTGTTGATTATCATCAAATTTAAATGCAGAATAAGCAGTAAAGTTAGAAGTTTTATTTAAAGGACGATAAGGAGGATCAAAATACACAAAAGCATTATCTTTAACTGCTTTAATACTTTTTTCAAAATCAGCTAGTTCAATCTCAGCAATTTGTAAGGCTAAATTGACAGCTCTTAAGTTTTCTTCATTGAGAATCTTAGGACGTTTATAACGTCCTGGAGGCACATTAAACCCGCCACTTTTATTAGTTCTAAACAGGCCATTAAAACAAGTTTTATTAAGAAAAATAAGCAGAGCTGAGCGCCTAATCCAAGCCTCTGAAAAGGTTAAATAATCAATTTTGTTTCTTTGGTCATTATACTCTGCTCTAATTTGATAAAAGAATTCTTTCTGTTTTTCTTCACTTAAAGAATAGTACTTAACAGATAACTCACCCAGTTGTTCAATTAAAAGCTCAACAGATTTTTGAATAACCTTGTAAGCAATAATAATTTCTGGGTTTATATCAGATAAATATGATGATTTAATTTGATATTTTTTAATTATATCAAAATATACAGCTCCTCCGCCTATAAAAGGCTCTATATAACAAGAACATTTCCCATTTTTTAGAGATTGAGGATATAATTTATCCAATGTTTCTAATAACTGTCCTTTGCCTCCCGCCCATTTTAAAAATGGCTTTGCTTTAATTTGTTTCCCTTTTACAAATGTTAATTCATTTTCTTGAATTGCTTTTTGTGTCTGAGAATATTTTTGGTTAAAATTTAACATGTTTAAGGACTGTTTTATTTAGTTAATTCTTTAAAATTACCATAAATTTTTAAAATTATATAGCATTTTTCGGACTCATGAGGTTGTACCTAACTCCTGCCTCGGTGCCTCTCTTGCCTCAAAAGGATAACCTTTCTCACCAGTATGAGAATTGCTATACTTATTCTCAGCTCTATGAAAACTCAAAATGCTATAAATTGAAAAATTTAAAACAGTACGATCAAAGGCTAGAAAGTATAAATAGTAAAATTAATACTACTTATTTTGGCGATCGCTATAGCAGTACCACAAATAGTTAGGACATCGAGAATTGAGAGTTTTTGCAACAAAACCAAAAAGATCGTTAAAATTAAACATATATTGTGGAACACCTTGGGTTTAAAATCCGAAAACTCTCATCTATGAACGACCTCTATGGGGGAAAAGATCCCCGAAACATACCAAACTATTCTATTGGTGATGCTGCCCGTTATTTACGAATTCCGCGCAGTACAATTCGTTCATGGACAATTGGATATCATTATCTAGTCAAAGATGGTTCTAATTTCTTTTCTCCCTTAATTGATATTCCTAAAAAAAAGCATCCTACTCTCCTCTCATTTACCAACTTAGTTGAAGTCCATGTGTTAAGGGCAATTCGCCAACATCATAAAATTCAACTAACTAAAGTCAAAAGAAGCTTTAGATTATATAGGAGAACAGTTCAATATCCCTCATCCTCTTGCCACCGAAAAATTTCGCACTGATGGTGTTGACTTATTTATTGAAAAATATGGTTCATTGATAAATGCTTCTCAAGCGAGAAGGTCAGAGTTTAAAGATGAACTTTACACTCATTTAAAACGGATAGAACCTGATGATAGTGGTTTAGCAATTAAATTTTATCCTTTTACTCATTCTGATGAAGAGGCTAGTCCTAAAATCATCGTGATTGACCCCCGTATTGCCTTTGGTCGTTCGGTTATTGCAGAGACAGGAATACCAACAAGAATTTTAAAAGAACGATATTGGGCGGGAGATTCTATTGATGAATTAGCCTATGATTATAACTGCGATCGCCTAAACATTGAAGAAGCCATTCGCTGTGAACTCTCTAATGCTGCTTAATTGCTTGCTTCGAGACTATTAATGCGTTTTACCCCTGAGATTGATTTCTTAGTCATACTATTATAAAGCGTAAAACTCCATAAAATATCGATAATGAGTAAATCCCAAAATGGACCGATTATCTTTTACATAGATCGGTGTTTAGGTGGTAAGGACTTTCAGGAATTGTATGGTTTAGCACGAGATGTTGCGCGACTACGTGGAGGTTTACGATTGGTCACCGTAGCTGTACGTGCTGTTCAAAAGCATCCAGATGCGGAAACAATAAAAGTACTAGAAGAAGCGATCGCACAACTGGGAAATTTACCAGCATTGCCTACCAGAGATACTTTTTCCCCACTTGAACCTGAAAACAAAGACTCACTCGATAGTGATGATGATGTAATACTTAATCCAAAAGAAATTGAACGACCTTTTTCATCTGATACCAATGTTTAAAAGGAGAAACTAGGAATCAGTGGTAGATAAGAATAATCATCCAACTTTAGAAGAACTTGATTGCATTTTTAGATTTATTGTTTAAACTTAACTCAATAATTCCCAAGGATGAATAACTTTCCAGTCTTTTTTCATATCCACCACGAACCAATTATTACTAGAAGCCATATCCAAAGCTTTATCTAAACGTCCAAAAGCCGCGTTTCTATCATAGGCTGCTTCTCTAACCTCATCAGTATGATGTATCAAAACAGCTAAACTGTTATCTGAAGAAGCAGATACCCACTCTAGCATTTGCAAATCTCCATCAGAGTTACCGAAAGCAGCTATAGGAATTCGTCCTATAAATTTCTCAATACCTACTGGTTTATTTTCTTTGTCGTTGATAAAGTCAATTTCTGGTAATTTAACTAAAGTCGCTTCTCCATCGCGAAACTCGTATACTGTTTTTAAACTACTACCAATTACTTGTTCTGGAGGAATACCGTAGACTGATTCTGTCCACACTCTCATAAATTCAATTCCTCCCCCAGAAACAATATAGGTTTTAAATTGATTCTGTTGCAAATAAGCAATTAATTCTAACATCGGTTGAAACACCATCTCTGTATATAGGCGTTTAGTTACTGGATGAACAGCAGTAGTAATCCATTCTTCCACTATTGATGAGAATTCTGTGGTAGTTAATCCAGCATGAGTAGCTGCAACTAAAGATAGTAATGCTTTTTTATCGATTTCTCCAAGATTTTCGATGTTGTCGTTTAAAATACCCTGAAATGGTTGTTGATTTTGCCATTCGGGATGTTGGGAAGCTAAAGCTTTGATTCTATCTTGGACAAATAAAACCTGTACATAGGCAGGATATTCTGACCATAATGTACCATCGTTGTCAAAAACAGCGATTCTAGAGGCAGGGGGCACAAAATCAGCATGGTTTTGATTAGTTACTCTATTCACAAAATCAATAATAGCTGTTTTATTTTTACTTTCTTGCCAGGATGGCAGAGGAGATGAAGTAGAGGCTACGGCTTGGAGTTTTTTAACTCTTAAATTAAATGGTATTAATCCAGTCATTAAAAATAAGCCTAACCGCATTAAATTTTTACGAGATAATTCCATAGTTAATTAATTTTTAATTCAAGGAATTAGTTTCGATATTTTTACGTAAAGGGGTAATTTCAAAAAATAGTTGAGAACCATCATTAGCACAAAGACAATCTAAATATTGATGATTTTTTGTTAATGAAGATTGCTGGGATACTGTTTTATTGAAATATTCCACTAAATCATATTCATCTGATACCCTAGTAATTAAATAGGGATTCTCTTGTGTTCCCTCTCCAGTAGTTAAAATACCCTGGAGACAAATATTAGCTAATGATGATTCCAGGTCTGCTTCTGATTCATTTCCCAAGGCTTCGGCAATTGTTGCTAAAATTAAGTGAGCGCGAGGACTCAATAATAAATTAGGCATCGCTTCAGTAATAATCTTTTTAGCTTCTATATATTCCTTAGTTTCTATTAGTTTAGTAGCTTCATCTAACTCTAAAGAATAGGGATTATATACATCGGAACTCAGTAAACATTCTCTAGCTAATTGGTAATTAATATTAGTTGGAGAATCAATAAAGTCAATAAAGTGACTAATAAGCATAATTACTTCAATAACTCCCTATTTAATCCATATAGTTTTAATATTAAGAAATTCTCTCATTCCTTCTACACCTAATTCTCTGCCATAACCAGAACGTTTAATTCCCCCAAAAGGTAGACGCGGATCTGATTTTACTAAACTATTGATAAATACGCAACCTGCTTCAATTTCATTAATTAAGCGTTGTTGTTCTTCTTGCTTGTTAGTCCAGGCTGAGGCGCCTAAACCAAAAGCTGTATCATTAGCTAAAGCGATCGCCTCTTCTAGGTTAGAAACGCGAAATACTAAGGCTACAGGACCAAAAAATTCATCTTTAGCCCCAGGAGAATCAGGGGGTATATCCGTTAAGATAGTAGGCTGATAAAAGTAGCCTGGTTGATTTAGAGTTTGACCACCTATGAGTAATTTGGCACCCATTGCTACTGTTTTTTGCACCTGTTGGTCTAATTCTTCCCTGATGCTTTCTGTAGCTAGTGGCCCTACATCCGTAGTTTCCAGTTCGGGATCTCCTATTTGCAGATTTTTAAATTTCTCTACTAATAAGCTTTCAAATTCTGCGGCGATACTTTCTTGTAGTATAAAACGTTTAGCTGCAATACAAGACTGACCGTTATTGAGCATTCTTGCTGTTACCCCGTTAGCTGCGGCCTCTTCTAAATTAGCACTTTCTAATACTATAAAGGGGTCAGAACCTCCTAACTCTAAAACTGTTTTTTTGATTTGTTTTCCCGCTGCTGCTGCTAAACTCATCCCGGCAGGTTCACTTCCTGTGAGGGTTGCGGCTTTGACGCGAGAATCATTGATAATTGCTTCTACTTGGGCTGCACCCACTAACAGAGATTGAAAGGCCCCTTCAGGAAAACCTGCTGCCTGGATAATTTCGGCGATCGCCAAAGCACATTGAGGTACATTTGAAGCATGTTTCAGTAAACCTACATTCCCGGCCATTAATGCTGGTGCTGCAAAGCGAAACACTTGCCAAAACGGGAAATTCCAGGGCATAACTGCGAGAATGATGCCTAAGGGTTGATAACTCACATAGCTTGTACTTGCATCAGTTTCTATGTATTTATTTTTGAGAAATTCTGCCCCATTTTCGGCGTAGTAACGGCATACCCAGGCACATTTATTTACTTCAGCCAGAGCGCTTTTTATCGGTTTCCCCATTTCTATAGTCATCATTTGAGCTAATTTAGGGGCATTCTCTTCTAGGAGATTTGCTGCTTGTTGTAACCATTCGCTTTTTTGATTTAAAGGTATGCTACGATATTTATGATATGTTGCTTCCGCCAAACTAATTTTTGCTTCTATTTCTGTAGAATTTAGGGGGGTAAACGTTTTTAAAGTCTTGCCTGTAGCTGGGTTGACTGTAGCGATCGCCATTTTTTCCTTGTTCATAATCTTTCTTATTCAATTATCATAGCTAATTATTTAAGTCAGCTATTGTAACAAAGACAGAATACAAACCTACAAATGACAGATTAGTAAGAAATCTAACATAGTGTAAAAATTTGTAAATTAAAAGATTTAACTAGATTGATAGCGCATACCAGGTAATTGAGTTACCAAACCCAATAACTCTAACTCTAGTAAACTAGCAGAAACTATCCCTGGTGTCAGGTTACTTTCTTCTACAACTAAATCGAAGGGAGTGGGTTGAGTTTTAACTGCGGCTAAAACTTGCTTTAATTCTGGGTTGAGATTCGGTAACTCTAGAGTAGGTTGTTGTCTAGTTTCTAGAGAATCTAACTGAGGAGTTGTTTCTAGTAACAATTCGGGGGTATCTAACTCAGGGATAGAGCCTAACTGTAATAGTAACTCCTGCTCATCTAAAATAAGATGGGCACCTTGACTGAGAAGACGGAGACAACCGCGGGCTTGTGGTACATCTGGTGAGTTGGGCAGGACATACACATCTCTCCCCAATTCATTAGCATAACGAGCTGTAATTAAAGCGCCGGATTTTTCTGGGGCTTCAATCACCAATACAGCCCGACACAAAGCAGCAATTAAGCGATTACGAGCAGGAAAGTTAGATTTTTCTGGTTTTGTCCCGGCTGGATACTCACTCAAAATTAAGCCTGTATTTTTAATAGCTTGATATAATTGTTGTTGTTGTTGAGGGTAAATCACATCTACACCAGTTCCCAAAACAGCGATAGCCCTTCCCCCTACTTCTAAACAAGCTTGATGGGCAGCACCATCTATTCCTGTAGACATCCCAGCCACAATCCCAAAACCACATTTAGCTAAAAAGGTACTTAATTTTTTAGTCCATCGGTAACCGTGTTCTGTTGGTTTACGAGTTCCTACAATAGCAATTAAGGGGATACATCCTTGATTTTCTTCTGGTCTTATTTTTCCTAGATAGTATATAAGTGGTGGTAAGCCTGGAGTTTCTAAGAGTAAATTGGGGTAATCAGAATCTGCGGGAGTCCAAAAATGTTTATTTAGGCGCTGATGCTCCTCCAAAAGTCGCTCAGGAATGAGTTGAGAACGAGTTTGAGCTATGGTAGTTAGGAAGTTATTACCCACACCCTCAACTGCTGAGATTTCTTCTAAAGAAGCCTGCCATGCCTTAGCTAAACTTCCGAAATGTTCAGCAATTCTTTGTAGTAGTATTGGTCTAATTTTTGGTACTTGTGACCAGGCTAACCAGTAGGCGCGTTCTGAACTCACCCTTGTTTACACTCGATATTCTTCTACATCATCACTGAAATCAATGGGCAAGACAGACACCACATTTTCAGGAGGATTTGGTACGATATAGTGACTCATGACTTCCCCTCCAAATGTTGCCTCTGCTGCCGCTAACCCTTGTTTTAGAGCGATTTCTACTTCAGAAACTGCTCCTCTAATGACAACATAAAAATTTCCTTTTTCAGCTTTATCAAAATATACCAGTGTCACTCTACCCCCTTTGACCATTGCATCTGCTGCTGCTAAAACGGGAGGAAATCCCAAGGTTTCAATAACTCCTACTGCTTCAGGCATCCCATTATCTCCTATGCGCCTATTGTATAATTACATTATCTCTTAATTTAACGAAAAAGATCCCTTCAAGGTTAGTTAACCGAATTTCCAAAAGACGGTTTTTACTATACTCTTAGACTATCAATCATCATTAATATTTCGTTACAATAAAGACATTACAAGCCGAAACCGATGGTTTCAATCAGACAATCGCAATTAGGAGGTCATCCTTATGGAAGGCAATATTAGAGTTGGTAATTTATTTGGGATTCCATTTTATGTTAATCCCTCTTGGTTTTTAATCTTAGGTTTAGTCACCGTAACTTACGGGGGACAATTAACTGGATTTCCAGAACTAAATGGATTAACCCCTTGGATTCTTGGCTTAATTACCGCATTATTACTATTTGCTTCAGTAGTAGCCCACGAATTGGGCCATAGTTTTGTGGCGATGTCTCAGGGAGTAGGCGTTAACTCAATTACCCTATTTCTGTTTGGAGGCTTAGCAAGTTTAGAAAAAGAAGCACAAACACCGTTACAATCTTTTTTAATAGCGATCGCAGGTCCTGCGGTTAGTTTAGTACTCTTTATTATATTAACCCTAGTTGGTGTAAATTTAGCACTACCTGCACCTATCACAGCAATTGTTTCTCTGTTAGCTTCAATCAATTTAGTTCTGGCTTTATTTAACCTCATTCCTGGTCTTCCCCTCGATGGCGGTAATATTCTTAAGTCCATAGTTTGGAAAATTACCGGAAATTCCAATCAAGGGGTAATCTTTGCCAGCACAGTGGGTCAAGTTTTTGCTTGGATAGCAATTGCTTTAGGTATTCTATCTATTGTTGGTATTAGTGAAGTAGGAAGTTTTTGGACTCTATTAATTGGCTTTTTCCTGCTTCAAAATGCTAGATTATCTGGTCGGTCTGCCAAGTTTCAACAAAGTATCGAAGGTTATACCGCTAAAGACGCAATTACCACCAACAGCCCAATTATTTCTAGTGATTTAACTCTACGAGAATTTGTCAATAACTATGTAATTGGACAACGTGAATGGCAAAAATTCCTGGTTACAGATGAAGAGGGAAAACTATTAGGCACACTCAACGTCAATGATTTAAAATCTGTTCCCACCTCTGATTGGAATTATGTCTTTGTTAAAGACTTAATGCGTTTTGAAAATAACTTGAAATCTGTTCCAGCTAATCAATCTTTGTTAGAGATAATTAAGTTATTTGAAATGGAAAAAATCCCCCAGGTAACAGTAGTAGACGAACAAGAAACTGTTTTAGGACTTTTAGAAAAAACCTCTGTGATTCAGTTTTTACAAGAAAAAGCCCAAAGCAAAATTGCCTAAGCTTATTTTCCTACCAACTTAAGGTGAGATATTTAGAAACTATTCCCGGATTTTAAATCCGGGAATTGACTTTTAATTAGAGGAAATGCGATCGCCAACTAAAAGATAAAGATAGTTCTAATAGTAGTCATCCAAATAGCTGAATTATCACTATTATTTTCAGGATTAACAATGACAAAAACCCCAGGATTAATAATAATATTATCAGTAAGAGGATAATTATACTGGGCTTGAATATGCCAAGCGCTGTCAGGATCTTTTTCTCCTCCTTCATTAGCAGTAACTCTTGGCGGTTGCCCCACAATTAAACCAGCTACACTGCCTTTTTTACCTACATCAGGAAAAGCAAAGGCGATCGCCCAATTTAAAATATCTGCTTGATCCCCTTTGTTAATATTTATATCAGCTAAACTGTTGCTGTTACTTTCAGCATAGGCTTGTGTCCACCCTATCCAACCAGATATATTTAACTTAGAAGTAATGCGGAAACTCGATTGAAAGCCGAAATGGTCTGCTGAAGTAGGCAGGAAATTAAAGGGATTGTTCGCTAAACTGCTACCAGTTGCCCCAGACACAAAGGCTTGTTGAGCTGGATAATAAGCCCTTACATAGGTTAAACCCAAATCTATCTTATCTGTGGGTTTAATACCTAATTGGGCTAAAGCTGCATAAGAGCCATTGAATAAACCTGCGTTAGGAGAGTTTTGATTAGGTCTACGAGCTACATACCCTAATGACAAATTTATCAGATCACTAAAATCATAGGTGGCGCTAACTCCTCCCCCTAATATACCTTGGTAATATATTGGGTTGAAACGACCAAATCGAGAAATAGAACCAGTAAAAGGATGAGCAAAAAAGCGATTATAATTAAATACATTAGCGTTATAGCGTGCGCCAGTGGCATCTACCGTAATTTTTAGCTTGTTTCCTACCGGAAAACGATAAAACAAACGTCCAATTTCTACTTCATTATTAGTATTTAAATCAAAAGGTAATCTTGTCATTTGAGTACCAGTTACACTTGGTCCAAAAACCGTAGCATTGACTGCATCTAAACGAACCTTTAACAAATCTTTTCCCGTAAAACTAGTATTAAAATTTAGTCTCACTCGGTTATCTAAAACAGTTTCTGTGGGTAAATCTAAATCGCTATTAGCCCGTTTATCTCCCAAAGCTTGGGTAAGAGAAATGAGTACTTCTCCAGCTAGTTTAGTAGTAGTAGAAAATTGATTATCTTCTAAAAAAATTACAGCATTATCTAAACTATCAATTTTTGTATTGAGACTATTGATTTCTGCCTCAAATTCTTGTGTCAAGCGTTGTAGTGCCGCAGTATCTTGGGCAGAAATTACTTGACCTTCAGTAATTAGTTTTTCAAGAGAATTTAAACAAGTATTTAATCCTGCGGCAAATTGATAACGAGTTAGAGAACTTTGTCCATCGTAAGTTAAATCAGAACTACCAGCTATACAATTATAATTTTCTACCAAATTTTGCAAAGCTTGGTAAGCCCAATCATCAGGATTTACGTCTCGCAACTGATGAACGTTAACTACCGAAGTCATAGTTAACGGTTTGCTCATTACTTCAGAATTATTAAAGCACAGACTACCTATAGTTATGATCAATAAACTACTGAATTTACCCCAATTAAATTTCATCTTGTTGTTTGTTTGCAAAATTTTTGATTTAGAGTAAAAAAAATTAGTACAATTGTCAAAAGACAAGTTGTCAAAGTGTAACTCTTGGTTAACCGCTTGCTTTCTTTACACAAAATGAAATGCGATCGCCAACTAAAGATAAATACTAAGGTAAAACGTTAACCGCCCGAGGATTATGATTATGAAATGAGAAATTTTAGCTTAAATTATAATTTAATACAATAAGTAGTTTTATTACAACTTGTTGAAGAGCGAATTTGGCCTCGTGCATTTAAATTTTAACTCACCCTCCTCAAAAACCCGCTACCAGTTCAAAGAAAGTTTGACAAGTTGTCTTTTGACTTTAAAAATATTTTTCCACTATGATTGGATATCAAAATGGTCAATTTTAGTGGATGAACTTACACCGTAGGAATCAATCGCCATGGAAATGGTTCAAGCTTAGTTTACCTATGTTAATTGGATTAGGCTTTTTCCTAGGGTTATGGCAGTATGGGGCGCATCATTATGGTTCTCTAATTCTTCCTTCTCCTCTAGAAACTGGATTAGCTTTAGTCCGGTTGGCAAGGGAGGGAAAACTAGGTAGTGCAGTCCTTAGTACTAGCTGGCATCTATCTACTGCCTTTATTATAGCTATGTTACTAAGTCTTATACTGGGCATTGCAGCAGGCATAAATAATAGTCTGCGCCAGGCAATTAGCCCAATTATTACTGCCCTGCAAGGTATTCCCCCCATCGCTTGGATTGTGCTAACCTTGTTGTGGTTTGGTAGTGGGAATGCTCCCTCAATTTTTACCATCACTGTAGCTATTGTTCCTATAATTTTTATTGGTACTGTAGAAGGAATGGATAGATTACCCGTCTCTTTACTAGAAATGGGGCGTTTATTTCAGGCGCCTAAATCTTTACTTATCAGTGACCTTTATTTTCCCCATCTATTATCTTATTTTTTTCCGGCTATAGCGGCTGGATTAGGATTAGGGTGGCGTGTGGCAGTGATGGCGGAACTATTGTCCTCAGAAACAGGCATTGGAGCCGAGTTAAATCTCGCTCGGATTAACTTAGATACTGATGAAGTTATGGCTTGGATACTGGTGGTGGTTGTCTTAATTTGGGGGTGTGAATATGTACTGCTTCGTCCTCTCCGTCGTTGGCTAGAGCAGTGGCGTTTTAATAATAAAGTAGTTTGAACATTATGCTAGTTCTTGATAATATCTGCTATGAATATAACAACTACCCTATTCTCCAAGGGATTAGCTTTACCCTTTTACCAGGGAAAATTATGTGTATTATGGGACCGTCTGGTTGTGGTAAAACTACCCTTTTGCAAATTATAGCTCGATTGCGTCAAGGTTTAAAGGGTACAATTGACAATAAATTTGCTTGTACGGCTTACGTTTTCCAAGATCCTCGATTGCTTCCATGGCAAACCACCCAAGATAATCTGGCTTTTGGACTTAAAGCCCGAGGTATTGCTAAGAGTAAACGTCATAGCATCGCTAAGGAATTAGCTCGGCAACTTGGATTAGAACACGCTCTCTATCAATACCCTTCTCAACTTAGCGGGGGAATGCAGCAAAGGGTAGCGTTAGGGCGTGCCTTAGCTATTAATCCTGATTTACTTTTACTTGATGAACCTTTCAATGGACTAGATATAGGCAGGCGAAACCAGTTACAGGTAATGATCCTCAAATTATTAAGCGATCGCCATTTAGCCACAGTATTCGTCTCTCATGACTTACCAGAAGCTGTGCGTTTAGGGGATGAAATTTTGGTGTTTTCTTCTTCTCCTGGGGAAATTGTCTATAAGTGGCGATCGCAGCGCACCCCTGACTCTAGAGATGATGTGTATGTTTATAAAACTGTATCAGAACTCCTAGCTATTCCCATAGTTAATGAATGTTTTAGCGTCAGAGGTATACATGATGTTAAATATTAATCGTCGGCGTTTTTGCCAATTTATTACTGCTAGTACAGGTCTAACATTAACCTCTCATTGGTCTTTTGCTGCTGATAAAAATCAACCTTTAAGAAAGTTAAGCATTGGTGGATCTCCTATTATTATTACCGTCTTACTTGCCTATTTATTAGAGCAGCCTCAGATTCAATCTTTAGCTCAAGAAATTGATTTTCGGCTCTGGAAAACTCATGACCAACTTCGCGCCGAAGCAGTTTCTGGTAGATTACAAATTTCAGCCACGCCTACCACCTTAGCCGCAAATCTTTATCAAAAGGGACTAGACATTAAATTACTTAATGTTTTAGTGTGGGGAGTACTAAATTTATGGAGTTGGGATCAAAATATCAACAGTTGGGCAGATTTATTAGGTAAAAAGATATTGATTGCTTTTCGTGGTGGATTACCAGCACAGTTTTTTACCTACCTTGCTAATGAAAATGGAATTGATATAGAACAAGATTTAAATATTCAATATACCACTGATTTTACTGAGGCAGTTCAGCTATTACTAGCTAAAAGAGGAGATGTAGCCCTTCTTGCTGAACCTGCTGGTACCGTAGCTCAAGTGCAAGGAGAAAATCAAGGAATTCCCATTCAATTAGTCATTAATATTCAAAAAGAATGGAGTAAAGTAACAGGAAAAGAACCTCGTATTCCCCAAGCAGGAACTTTAGCTTTAAACTCTATTATCAATGAACATCCAGAAATAATTACAGCAGTACAAACAGAATTGAAAAATGCAGTGAATTGGGCATTTCAAGACCCAAAAGCTGCATCCGAAATTGGGCAAAAATATTTAGGGATCAAAGCTGATATAATTGAACGTTCTTTATTAAAAACGCCATTGGCAATGGTAAGCGCCAGTGAAGCTAAAGAAGATTTAGAGTTTTGGTTTTCTCGATTGATGGAGCAAAATCCTCAATTATTTGATGGCAAGTTGCCTGATGCGGACTTTTATTTTTAGAGTTTAATTAGATTTTAATTTTAATCTTAATCAAAAAATCAATGTGTGTGTGAGGGATGATGAAAAAAATTTGACAGACTGTCTTTTTAAATAAACCTATTAAGACATTGATTTTAGTTTACAATAACCATATAAGTTAAATAAATAAAACTATGACTATCACTACTCAACCAGAGATAGTTTTCCCGAAAGGCGAATTTTTAAGTGACGAACCCCAATTGGAAACTAATCTACATCTACAACAAATCTTGTTACTGATTCAAACCCTCAAATGGTTATGGAGAGACAGACAAGATTACTTTGTTACCGGAAATTTAACCATATACTATAGTCCCAATCAACAGAAATCGGCAGATTTTCGAGGACCAGATTTTTTTCTAGTATTGGGCACTAGAATAAATTGGGAGAGAAAGAGTTGGGTAGTATGCCAAGAAGAGGGGAAATATCCTAACTTAATCATTGAGATTCTCTCAGAAAGTACTGCTAAAATAGACAAAAACGAAAAAAAACAAATATATCAAGATACATTTAGGACACCAGAATACTTTTGGTTTGACCCAGTAAGTTTAGAATTCCAGGGATTTATACTAGTAGGAGGCAAATATCAAAAAATTACTCCTACAGAGAATGGAAGACTTAAAAGCGAACAGTTGGGTTTATATTTAGGAGTAGAGGGAAAACAACTAAGATACTTTACAGCATCAGGAGAGTTAATAGCAACACCAGAAGAGGCAGCGATCGCCGCAGAAGAATTAGCTCAACAAGAGCGAGATAATGCTCAAAGGGAGCGAGACAATGCTCAAAGAGCCGAGGAATTAGCTCAACGGGAGCGAAGAAGAGCTGAAAAACTAGCGGAGCAACTCAAAGCTATGGGAATAGAGCCCGAGGAATGACTATTTCATGAGCGCTAAAGGGCGCAAGCCTTGCGCCCCTACAAAATGTTAAATTTACAAGTATTAGTAGGGTGTGTTAGGGCGAAGCCCGTAACGCACCGTTAGATGAGTTTTGAAGTAATGAGTTTTGAAGTAATGAGTAAGAAGGTAGCATGTAGGTTAGGTTGAATAAACTACACACAACAATCTACCTGATTGTCTCTAACTGTTATGTGTTGGGTTGACAAGATAAGAAAGGGGGCGCAAGCCTGGCGCCCCTACTACAAAATGTTATGGTATAGGGGACAGGGGGGAGGCGATCGCACCATGTCGGTTGGGTTGACAAGGGAAACCCAACAATCTACTGATTGTCTCTAACTGTTATGTGTTTGGTTGCACTTTGTTTAACTCAACCTACAGACTCAACCTACAGGCTGGATTTGATATCATATCAGCATTTCCCTTCTGCCTTTTGCTATAAAATATTATTGGGCTAAAGCCCTACTACTTTCCTTGTCTTCAACTTATGATAAGATATGCTTTGTGGTTTCCCTAACATCACTCGCACTATTACTTTAGCACCATGTAGGTTGGGTTGACAAGGGAAACCCAACAATCTACCTGATTGTCTCCCGAAAGTGTTTGTGTTGGGTTGCACTTTGTTTAACCCAACCTACAGACTTGGGTTGACAAGAGAAGGAAGGGGCGCAAGCAAGAGGCTAAAGGGCGCAAGCCTGGCGCCTCTACTACAAAATGTTATAGTATAGTGTACATTGGGGCGATCGCACCATGTAGGTTGGGTTGACAAGGGAAACCCAACAATCTACTGATTGTCTCCCGAAAGTGTTTGTGTTGGGTTGACAAGATAAGGTAGGGGCGCAAGGCTTGCGCCCTTCAAAAGGTGACTGCAATTCGCCCATTCTACATTTTACATTCCAATTACTCCATAATATAAAAAGTGTATTAATCTAACTGAATATGGCTCACACTGAATCTTTTATTCCCCTAAAAATTGCAGTACTAACTGTTTCTGATACTCGTACCGAAGCTGATGATAAATCTGGTAATATCCTTAAAAATAGCCTGGAAGAAGTAGGACATCACTTAGCAGAAAAACTAATTGTACCTGATAATATTTATAAAATTCGGGCAGTAGTATGTAATTGGATTGCTGATGAATCTATACAGGTAATTCTAACTACAGGAGGTACTGGAGTCACAGGCAGAGATGGTACTCCTGAAGCAGTTAAACCCCTATTAGATAAAGAAATAGAAGGATTTGGGGAAATATTTCGCATGATTTCCTATCAAGAAATCAAAACCTCTACTATTCAATCGCGAACTCTAGCAGGAGTTGCTAATGCTACCTATATCTTTTGTTTACCTGGTTCTAGTAATGCTTGTAAGACAGGTTGGAGTATAATTAAAGAGCAGTTAGACTCAACCAATACTCCCTGTAATTTAGCTCAATTAATCCCTAGATTAAACGAAACCTGAGACTTCAACTTAAGCCTATAATCAAAGGAAAATGTTGGGTTGAACGAAAGTGAAACCCAACCTACAAGTGTAGCTATGAAATTAAGCTACTAGCTAGATGGTTGAATAATATTTTCAATTTCTGTGGCGGAGGTAGGTAAAGCCGCAGAAAGCACTTCAGCACCAGAATCAGTAACTAATACATCGTCTTCAATACGAATACCACGAACATTACTAAATTGAGACAAACGCTCCCAATTAACTATTTCTTGGTATTTGCTCCGAAATTGAGGATTATTGAGAATAGCTGGTACTTGATAAAATCCTGGTTCAATAGTAACAATCATTCCTGCTTGTAAAGGACGGTGTAAGCGCAAATACCCCAAACCAAAGCGATCGCTTCTCACTCTCCCTGAGTCATAACCTGCTAAATCTCCTAAGTCTTCCATATCGTGTACATCTAAACCTAAGATATGACCGATGCCGTGGGGGAAAAATAGAGCATGAGCATCCATTTCTACTAAATCCGAGGGGTTGCCTTGTAAAATCCCTAAATCTACTAAACCTTCTGCTAAAACCTTTGCTGCCAGTAAATGGATATCTCTATACTCTACACCAGGGGATATCTTCTCAATACAGGTATCATGGGCCGCTAATACTATATCATAGATATCTCTTTGGTTGCTTTGGAAACGGCCATTAACTGGCCATGTGCGGGTTAAGTCTGATGCCCAACCTGAGGCGATTTCTGCCCCTACATCTGCTAGAAGTAAATCTCCTGCCTCTAGGGGATGATGATATTCTTCATTGTGCAATACTTGACCATGGACAGTTACTATACTATTGTAGGCACAGGTACTTTGAGATGCCATGATTACTGCTTCCATTTGTGCCCTCACTTCAGCTTCTGTGGTTGCTTGGGGAGTAGCTTTCATTCCGGCTAAATGGGCTTGAATACTCACATTAATTGCTTCTAGGATAGAAGAGATCGCCTGGCTATCATTAATTAGTCTTAGTTTTACTATGGCTTTGGCTAATTCTAGATCTATTCCTTCTGGCTGTTTACTTGGTGCTATCTTTCTTTGTAACAATTGACATTGCTGCTGATAGGTTGCTAAATCTTGAACAGCAATTGTAGCCACATCTTGACTATGATATGGTAATTCTGAGAGAGGATAGGCTTTTTCTGCCCCTATGGCTGCGGCTATTTCTTCCCTTGTGGAGGTTTCCCCATGCCAAAGACTAGCTTGAGGTGGGGATTCATCTTTAAATAAAGTTAATTTGTGGTTTTCTAATTTAATTACGGCATTTTCTAAAGATAAGCCTGCAAAATAGAGAAAATGACTACTAGCTCTAAATGGGTATTGATTGGCGGGAAAATTTCTTCCTAGGGGATTTCCTGACCATAACATTACTGGTGTGGTTATCTCCTCAGCTAGGCGTTTTCTTCTAGCCTCTAAAATAGATTTATCTGGTAAGCTTTTTATTGATTCTAGCTGCATATTTATAAGTTATCTCAAGTTTGATTTTCACATCAGTTATGAATCTTGATTTTATAAATTTTGACTAATCCGTCGAATTTGAGCCATAAATTTTGCCCCTTTCTCAGGATTAACCATCCCTACAAAGTTAGCAAATCCTTTTATGGAAGTCATAACATCATCGCTATTTCCCCAGGATACATTATCCAGACCATTAACTTCTATTTGGTGTAGAGTAGCGCGAAAACGCATTAAAGTTTTTCGGTCAATATTCAGTTTTTCATTAACTACTATTCCTGTCACCTCTTGTTGCTGACTTTTACGTAAGATTCTAGTTTTTTTCTCATTAATTTTAAAACCCTCGTGTTGCACTATAGAGTCGGTATTTTTGATTATATTACAAATACGCGGATTATTCGCCCTAGTGGAGAAAGTAAGATCGTCTGCATAACGAGTATAGACAAAGTCCCATTTTTGCGCCATTTGAGTCAAACGTCTATCTAAACGCCGACACATTATGTTAGTAATCGCTGGTGATGCTGGTGACCCTTGGGGTAAATGGCGATCGCCTAAAGCTACATAGTAAGTTTTACCATCTAATTCTACTTCTTCTAATTCTGCTTCAGTACAAATCAAAGCAAAAATAGTAGCCGCAGCTTCACTATAGCCAAAAGAACGAAATAATCCTTTAACTCGTTTATAAGATATAGAAGGAAAAAAATCTTGGATGTCGAAATTAATGATAACATCTGCACCTACATGGGGTTGAGCGTTAGTTACGATAGAGCGATCGCGTCTAAAACCGTGAACTGCATCGTGAATTGGTACTTTATTTAAAATATGCTCTAATATCCAATATTGAGCTTGTTTCAATCTTGGCATTGGTGCTGAAATTAATCTTTCCCCTCCAGTCTTTTTGGGAATTTTAAAGCGAATATAGTGGGAAACTGTAGAAGTTTTACGGTTAAAAGCTAAAAATCGCAGCTCTGGAACAGTAATTCCCATTGCTGTGGCAATTTCTAGAGCATTATTCAAAATAGGTAAAGATTGTGCTGTTAATCTCTCTTGGTTGCACTCTGTATCATTTAAACCTCCAGAAACATCTTCTCCTAAATAAGTAATTTCTGTTTGTTTCTGTTGCTGCCAAGCTTCAGCTTTAGCGATTCTAGCTTGTTCTCTTTTTTCCTTATTTTCTTGCTGTTTACGACGAGATTCTGCTAATCTTTCCTTTAAAAATCGCTTACGCAGAATCTTTTCATCTTGTAAATTCTTACTTTCTTTTCTTAGTTCTGATAATTCTCGTCTAATCTCTCCTATACGTCGAATATCATCTGCTGGGTCTTCAGGAATTTCTCCTTCTGCGGGCCAAAAACCCAAACGAATCATTTCTTCTAAAACAAATTGATCTTTTCCTCTCTGGCGAATTAGATCGTAAAGTTCTTGACGAGTGCGAGGTTGTTGAGACATAGGCTAAATCAATTGGTGACCAAAGAAGTAAAAAAGAAAACGCTTATTAGTTTCGGTTGCCCCTTCGTAAGCCTCTGGCGGACTAGACTACTCAACTCAAGCGGTCAAGGACTATGTAGATTTATACTTCTTAGAAGTCACACTGAAAAATCAACATAGTCCTTAAGACCGCACAGTCACGAGTAGGCTAGTGATGCTTGTGTAAACTAACAGCAGGGATGGTGATACACCACCCAAATTGCAAGGTTATATTATAAAACTAATAAGCGTGTTTAATTTAGTGTATATCTAATATATCATAGTTTGATTTAAAAGTCAACAAAAAATTTTTTTAATCAGCATGGCCAGAATATTTAAGATAATCAGTTTGTGTTATTTAACCAGCTTGGTCCGTTTAATTAGTTATGATAAAGTTCTACCTTCATACCTTCTTCCTTTCCTTCTGCCTCCTGCCTCGGTGCCTCCTGCCTCGGAGCCTCGAAAAGGATAACCTTTGTACCTCACCAGCCTTAAAAAGGCTATATATTTTTTGGACTAAAGTCCAACTACGAACCTTGTTTTTAACTGGGGTATATAAATCGGATTTAGTATTGTCTGTATCTCCTGTTATGGTCCATTTTGAGGGCTAATATGTGTTCACAAGGTCCTTTATAGAGTTTGTTTTGTTTGTGCCAGTTGCAGTCGCATTCTGCCTGTATCAGGCGTTGGTCTGAGTCAACGGTGAGAGAGGGGTTATAGTTTTTGTGTTTATCTTTTACTTGCCCCTGTAAGCTATAAGCTCCCGTACCATCCTCAGTAACATTGAATATGGTTACTTGGTTGTCTGATAAAAAGCGAGTTGCTTTAGCTTCTCTTTCGTTGGCAAAACGTAGTTTATCCATTGGTAGGGGTTCCCGAGTTAGTTCGCGAATACGATAGACTTTTTTGTTAAGGTCGTAAATGGCTCTACCTGCTTGAGTATACGCTCCCAAGGCCCCTAAAATCACGGCAGGATTCATGTTGAGACGTTTTGCTAAGTCGTGGGGTTTTTCTGCCCAGTTTTCTTTGAGAGAATTGAAAATATCTTGTTTTGTCCAAGGATCTATTTCGGTACGAGATGCCATCAAATCGAAGTTTCCAGAATTTGACCAGTCATTGGCTGTCCATCCTGATAAACCTAGAGTAAAAGACATATCTCCTAAATTGGCTAGATAAAACGACGGCATACCTGTCCCTAAAAGGTGAACTGTAAATTTTTTAGCGATGGGAATTAGACGTTCTAGAATATGAATACGACGGCGACCCCAAACACGAATTTCTTGTTCTTCTGTTCCTGTATAGGGGGATCTTGCACAAATTAATTCAATATTCCATGGTTCAAAAATAACCTTAACGGGTTGACCTGGGGTTAGATGGTAACGCATTCCGCGAGGACCTTTTTTTTCTCGATGACGACGCAGAATCAGGCAGATATTATATATATCCATGGGGTGTAAGTCGAATTCGATGGTGGGTAGAGACATTGCTGAACTTACCTGGAGGAATCCCCTTACCCAGCTATCGGGCAAATCGATTTTGACTTCTTTGAATGATTCTTCCTGTTGGGTTTCTACTTCAAACCCAGAAGGATCGATGGTGAATTGGGTGGTTTTGTAGCTGCGGACTTTTTGAAATTCGTTATACAGGGCGGCGGAGTAATCAATGTTGGTGGTGCCGCAGGCAAATTCTCTGATGTTTTGGAAGACTTCGTAACTGGCGCCGAGTCTACCATAGGTGGATTCGTCCTGACTAAAGCACTCGAAGAATACTTCGTCTGGATGAACGGTGATTACTGGGTCGAGGACAAACCAAGCATCATAATCTTTTTGATAGAGGTAGTCATAGTATTTTCTTTGGGCTGCGTAGTAAGGTTGTCTTCGTTTATAACCATTATTTTGCAGTTCGGTTAGTTCTTTTTGAAGGGTTGTTATTTTCTCTCCTACTTCTTTTTGTTGGGCTGCTACAATTTGCCAGTCAATTTCGTCTTGTTGAGCTCGCCATTGTTTATAGGCTTCTCTATCTTTGGGTTTGAAGCGCAAATCAGATACTACCACATGGTGTAGGGCGCTGATGGCTTCCCGGAAATTGATGTTTTGCCTTAGTTCGCCAATAAAGTAGGTGGGTTGACGTTGGATGTCCGGTGCAAAGGACATCTGAGTGTTGTTGTTGGTTTGTTCAACGGTAGTGTTGTTGGTGTAAGTGTAATTAAATTTCATCGGTTTTTTGGTGTTTTTGGTAAGCTGTTTTTGCAGAAGAATAGGGAGCTTTGGGAGCTTTCGGAGAGGGGGAGTAGGGAGCAGGGAGCAGGGAGCTTTCGGAGAGGGGGAGAGGGGGAGAGGGGGAGAGGGGGAGCAGGGAGCAGGGAGCAGGGAGCAGGGAGCAGGGAGCAGGGAGCAGGGAGC